>JBHLNW010000103.1:0-11937 GCA_048941185.1 Promethearchaeota archaeon | reverse complement strand
CAAAAGTAATAACGATTGGATCTTCACCATATTTTTCTTGCATTTCTTTACTAACAATTAGGAGTTTAATTCGAGTTTTATCTAATATTTGAATTGGATAGGAAGAACTTTCTAACCACCAAATAGGATCAGCCTCATCATTGAAAAGTCCTTCTAGAAATTTATTTGTTTTATCCAATACTTCAACTCTTACACAATCATCTGCAGTTGGTCGTTGATTGTATTTTAAATATCTAGGAAAGATTTTTTCTAGTATATTTAGCAAAACCCAGTCAGTAGTAAAGAGAAATCCACCCTTATTCACAAATTCCTTTATCTTAGGCAACGCATCCTCATGAACTTGTCCAGGGCAATTAATAATTAGGATTTGCTCAGGATTTAATTCGATTTGGCTAACTTCATGAGGTTGGATTAGTACATATGGCACTTTTATAAGATTTAACACTAACTCAATTTTATCATAAGCACCAGCAACGATAATAATTGAGGATTCCTTAACTTTTCTAAGGATGTCAAGATCCATTGGACGTTCTCGTTCCATTCTTTTTTCTAATATTTTGGAGGATGCCTTATAGGCTTGTTCCATCTTCTTAAAATCTCCCATAAAATCTCACTTTAAAATTTTGATTTTAATAGTTTTTATTTCTAAAAAATATGGAAATTAATATCTTTAAAGTTTTCCAGATTCTTGACTCTCAAAAAAATAAATATTAATAAACTTCCAAATCAATTAATTTTTTATAAAAATATCATCAAAATATTACAAAACTGACAAATATGAACAGAATTGAAATAACTAAGAAACAAATAATTCTTGTTTGTGTGTTTTTAACAATCTTCGTGATAGGGACAGTCCTAATTTTTATAACTCCAATTGGTGTAAAATCTACCTATAACCAAACAGTTCAAACATCAGATGGAGAAATAATTTCCTTTAATGTATTTGAGCCAGAGAGTGGTGGAATGAATAAGAAAGCTATTATTTTAGGTCATGGAGTTATGTCAAATAAGGAAATGTTAAAGGATTATGCTCTAGAATTTGCTGCTGCTGGTTTTGTTGCAGTACCCTTTGACTTTAGAGGTCATGGGCAAAGCACGGGAGATCATCGATCGGGATCGTTAATCAATGATATTCAAGCGATTGTATCTTATTTACAATCTAGACCTGATATTGATACGACTAATCTTGGATATCTTGGTTATTCTATGGGAGGAGTAGGTATACAATTAGTTAATGAATCTACTGATTTCAAATGCTTTATTGGGGCGGGAACTTGGTTACCAACAAACCTTAGAAAGGGAAATTCTACATCACCGCTAAACATATTAATGATTTTAGGGCGATATGATGAATTGATTACCCCAGAAGATTTAAAAATAGGTTTATCTGATTATACAGGAATTCCTGCAGGAGATCTAGATGTTAATAAATTATATGGAAGTTTTCAAGATGGAAATGCTTCTATGATATATTTGGATGATCTTACTAACCACGTATTAGGTAATTGGGATCCAGATTTCATAAGGTCTGCTCGTGATTTTATCGCGAGTACATTTCCAGATGTAAGGCCAGTAGATGAAAATTTTGTCACAAATACAAGATTATTTATTCTCTCCTTACAACTATTTGGAGGATTTGGATTGTTCGTTTTATTAGTTGATCCACTTTCTAAACTAATTTTAAAATCAAGAGAGGTAGAGGTTGTTAAACTAGAAGCTATAGATGATAGGATCATTAGTATAAGTGGTAAGACTTTAGGAGCTTCATTGTTGTTTGGTATACCCGGAATAATTGTTTTTATTCCCCTTTTATTAGTATTATTTTTAGCAGTTGCGGGATTTATTTCAGCATTATTATTTGGCCAAGCTTTTGGGATACTAATTTTACTTTGGAGAATAGGGAAGAAGAAAAATATCAGTTTATTAGAGATAATGAAAAAGCCATTTAAGGGTTCCAGAAACGATACTTTTAGACAATTCTTACTAGGAGCGGTTCTAGCAATAATATTAACGATTATAATATATCTATCTGGTGGATTGAATTATCTCGGAATGCTGCCTTCATTAATTAAAATTCCTTGGGTACTACTATTTATTGTGATAAATTTCATTATGTTTATGATATATGGCTTATATTTCCATGGAGTGCTTCAAAACAAATTTGATACAGATTTAAAATCATTAATTAAAACCTCTTTTATGATTTTTGGATTACTCTTTATTTACTGGTTTACTTATCTATTTATTCTTGGATTAATTACAAGAAGCTTTTTCTACTTTGGAAATTTTGTACCTTTTGCAATCCCATTATTCATACTGAATGGATTTCTTTCCACACTAATATATCAGAAAACGGGAAACGTCATTGCGGGAGCTCTTGTTAATACATTGTTCTTTACATTAATGATTTGTACCATTTCACCCTATCAAAGTGGATTAAGCTTTATTCTAGGCTTTCTACATTAATAAGATTTATTATCACTTCATTTCTTCTTTTTTTTTTAATTGATAGTAAGAACTTCTTCTAAGCTAAAATTAAAAATTTTATATTGGAATAAGTCTTATTTTTCCATTGATGACACAAAGTTCAAATCAAATTCTAACCGTAACTTATTTCGACCAAGTTATCGGACCAAACACATTATATTCAAGTGAAAATCTATCTAAATCTTCTGATGCCCCAGATGTAAATAAAATCCTTGAATTCAATGATGAGGAAGGTACGTTCATTTTTGCATATAGAAAATTTCAAACAGTAAATCACATTTTTTATATGGATTCTGATTTAGCTCGTGGGGGTAAAGAATTAATGATGATCACTTATATGATTAAAACTGCGATTTTTAAGGATGAAATTGTCGATGTTTTTAAATATCTGGATTCAAAAGCACCGGTTCTAGAGGAATTTGCAGATGAAATACGAAAATTAGAAGATCTTTTGGAAATACTCCACTTAAAAAAGAGTGCAAAATCAATGGAATATACATTGGACTTAGCTAATGAAGATTTAAAAAATAATTTCTTAGACTTATTTAATAAATATTTCTCAAAGTTAAGTCCTAAGTATATGTTAGAGACACCAATAAAAGATAAACGTTTAATAAAAAAAATTTTCATTATTGGTGCCCCTAGGGTTGGAAAAACAACTTTCTTAAAGAATATAGAGTTAATCCAATTTTTAAATATTAAAAGAAATGATTTGCCAAGCAGGATTTTTGAAGTAGTCATTGAAAACCTTGAGATTTTAAAATATGATGAAAATTTGACTGAGTTTGAATGCAAAGAATTTGAAAATTTGCAAAATTGTATAAATTTCTCCCAAGGTTTTATTCTTCTTTTTAACTTATCTGATAGAAATTCTGCTCTTCAAACAAAAGAAATTTTTAAAATTGTTGATAATACTAGATTAGAAATGGAAACGGAACTTGCTCCAATTTTAATAATTGGTAACAAATTCCATGATAAGGAAGATTTTGATGATAATTTTATTAACCAAACATTTGAAATTAATGAACTAAGAGAAATTGGTGTGCAAGTAAAATATTCCGCAATAAATATTTTAAAAGAAGATGATAAAATTATGGACGCTATGCGATGGCTGATTAGAAAAATAATATAGCATCAATCTTTTAAACTATTATAAATATATTAAACAAAAATTGAAAAGCATTTAACCTAAAATTACACTTTTAATTAATAAAAATGGCATTTAAAGGTATAGCATGGGGAATAGTCTTTTTATTAACAGCAGTTATATATGCTGCAATTCCTAGTTATTTAATAATTAGATTTTGGGTTTGGCTGAATATTTTCCCTGTTTATACTTTATCATTATTTATGTTATTTCTATGGATAGTTGCTCTTATCATAGTGGTAATATATGTTGTAGCAATGATAAGAGCTTTTATTCAAAGGAATAATGAAGAGGGTCTTGGTATTCCAAAAGGAGTAAAGGGTTTTGGTTTAATATCAACTGTAGTTGTCCTTGCATTTATGTTAGTGTGGTATTTATTATTTAACCAAATTGCTTTTTTTGGAATGATTCCTCCGGTATAATCCTAAATTAAACGAATTATTTTAATTAGAACTTGTGGATTTTTTATTAAATAGCTAATTAAAAAAGGTAAAAAGATTGGATTTTTAACAATTTTGAAGATTAATGTTCTAGGAAAATCCATATCCCCATAAATTGAAAATAAATTTTCAATATTACTAGATTTTATGATTTTAAAGAGTTTATTAAAATCTCTTGAGGTCATTCTTTCTAAAATTGCTCTAATTAAGAAATGAATTCTCAGTTCTCTCCCTATTATTACTTTACATTGATTTTGATAATATTTTTTGATATTTTTGGCTGAGAATACATTTTGTCTAAAACATTTAAGAATACAATATGTTGCATATTTTGCTGCTGTTAAGAGCATTATGATTCCTCCACCAGTTGTAGCTTTTACTTGGCCCGCTGCATCTCCTAATAAGATAATATTATCGAAAGCCATCTTATTCATCATACCATAAGGGATGAGTCCACCTTGTTGGTCAATTTTATGTTTTTGGTCGATTTTCAGTATGTCTAAAAATCTACGAAAATTCTTTGCAATATTAGTTAAGCTTGCTATTCCAATTCTGTAGACTTTATTTCCTTCTGGAACTATCCAACCAAATAATTCTTTCCATCTTCTGTTAAAGACTAATACTGCTTCATTCTCAGGAAAATGATTTTTGATCCGGATTTGCATTGCATATAAATTCTTATTTTTTACTCCTAAGATCCTTCCTACTTTAGATAAAGGACCATCACACCCTACTAGCATTTTAGTTTTTATTATTCTTTTTGATGTTTCAATTAACACAAAGCTTTGATGGTTATCTTTCATATATTTGAAAGATTGCAATTTTTCACCAAGAAAATAGGTTATATTTTCTTTATTATTTATTAAATTATAAAATAAGAGATCTAACCCAACTCTATCAATAACATATGGATTTTCATTACCTTTTAGTTTGATATATTCTCCTGATGAACTTATAATTTTAGCGGTATTTATACGATTTAGAATAAGCTCTTTAGGTAAGTTAATTAATTTAGAAAGTTTTTGAGAAATTATTCCCGCACATTGTAAAGGTAAACCTATTTCTGTATGTTCTTCGACAATTATTATTTTTAATTTTGTATTGGATAATAAATAGCATAAATAATTGCCAGCGATACTTCCACCAATAATACAAACATCACATGTAGCAAAATCTTTATCCATTATAAAAACTAATGATATCAATAAATTAGAAGTTTTGGAATGACTCTTTTAGGCTTTTATTTTAAATATTTCATTTCTTTTTCAGGGATTGAACGAAACCCTAACGAGATCATCATTCCATATACAATCGCTAATGACATATTAGTAAACATTGGACTACTATCGAATGATACACCTGTTCTTGGTAATAATTCAGGTAAGACTCTATTAAGTATATAGTTTGTTTTTGGGTTCTCTTTATAATATTTTACAATCAAAGCCTTAAATTTCTCCATAAAAACTTCATGTTCTGAGAGAATTTCTTGAATGTTATTTATACCATTAACTGTTCCAAAATGCCCAAAACCTGCCATCGAAGGCTCTAATTTTTTCAGATTCTTTAATGTTCTCATGTATTCATCATGGTTATAATAAATTGGCATAGATGTTGGTAAAGTCAATTTCGTTTCGTGATTAATAGTACCAACTGCTTCTCCCAGGAAAACAAAATCAATTGAATTATTCTTAATAAATAGGGGAGTTTGATGATCAGGTGTATGTCCAGGAGAATTTAATATAACAAGTTTTACTTCTGTTCCATTAATACTAAATTTATCAATTATGTCTAATTTATCCGGATTTGGATCAAAATTTATGCTTGGTTTAATTATTTTAAAGGCAGAATCCTCTATAGGTTTCATTTTCCCTACTAAATTACCATATGTGCGCCTTCCCCGATCTAAATGATGCTCGTAATCATTTAATAGGGACTTTGTTAAAATATTTGTGAGAATTTTAATTTCTGAATTGTTTTCTTTTAGTTCGTTGTATAACTTCCACATTCCGCCATTATGGTCAAAATGATGATGAGATGTTAACAGATATTTAAGTGATGATAATGAAATTTTGTTCTGTTTAAAATATCGGAGAATTTTTTTTGTATCTAACGAAGAGCCACAATCTATCAAAATTGAGTAATCATCGAATTCTGCTAAGAAAACAGAAAGTGCTTTCGGCATACCATAAGCTTTCGGATCAATATGATGGAGATATTCATTAACCTTTCCCGAATTAAGAGATAGTGCCTCTTTTTCCATAAAAAAAGTAATTAAAACAATAATAAGAAGTATATTATTATGAAAAAACAGCTACTCTACTTATTCTGATAATTGAAAAATAAAAAAAAATCTTAAAAATTTAGCTTTTGTCTCCAAATTTTCATTGATAATTTTAATTCATCTATTTCTGGACGACTCAATGTTTCTGGATTATTTTTCAAATCTATACTAGTATTATGGACAGTTTTCAAAACACTATTATAGCCTTCAATTTTCACATATTCATTTTGAAATCGTTCTAACGCTAAAGAGATTTCAGTTCCAGTCATATAATCGAGATTATTAAGAATTTTATCAAATTGATTTGATAAAGCTGAGGACTTTGGAGCTTCAACTGCTTTTTTTTCTTTAGGTTCTTCCTCCTTCAGAGGGATTGTGATTGCTGGAGTAGATACGAAAGGTTCTTCTTTCAGGGGTTCTTCTAAGACAGGTTTTTTAATTGCATGCATTATTTCCTTTCTTGCTCCTACCCAAGCATCTTCTAGGATTGGGACAAATATTTTGATATGTTCCTCAATAATACTTCCTATTCCTGCGATTTCGGTAACATCTTCTCCCCTAATCTCTGTTTTAGAAAGAACGCATAATATAACTTCTTCATAATCTTTATTTATACCCCATAAGTTCTGTAAAGATCTATTTCTATAATCCACGTTATCCATTTTATCCATCTCTCTCATAATGGCATCGTGTTCAGGGATAGTTGGATCAATGTAAGCCGCAATTCTAAAATTTATACGAGAGGGTCTGGCTTTAATAACCTCTATATCAATGTCAGAAAGATTAGGCGCCACAACTAATATTCTCATCTTCGCTTTCGAGATTTCTTCATTAATATGAGCTTTTGCGGCTTCTGGAGAGCGAATAAACCAGATATCTTTCATTGTAAAACCACGAGTACCTTTCGCTTGATCCCAAAATTCTCTTGTAGTAATTTCACTAACTTCCAGTCGGTTCAAAATATCTGATAGAGTGTTTTCTAATGTATCAACAATTCCTTTTCCAAATATATCTTTTATATTGCCAAATGATTCAAAAATACCACCAGAAAGGCCATCAATTCTTTGTTCAGCTAATTTTACTGCTTTATTGAAATTCTCTGAAAGATCTGAAAACATTCTATCTTTATCTTCACTCGATTTTGAAGCGAGAGAATCAATATTTTTAACAGCTTCCTGAAGTGAGTCTTTTAGTTTTGAAATAACCTCTGTATTCAACCCTTGAGTTGCTTTTTTCAATTCATCAGCAAAAACCGTTTGACTTACACTAAGTTGCACATTTAAATTATCCGTAATATCTTTTAAACGACTGGCAATCACTTTATCAATAACGTCTCCTACTGCCTGTTGAATTACCCCCAAACGTAATTTCTTCAAATTTTCTGTAATGGTGTCCTTGATATCACCAAATTGATTTCTAAGATCATCTACTTGATTTTTAATTATTTGAGAAGTCCTGACATTAAGAGTATCAAATTGTTTTGATAATGAGTCCATTTGATCCTCACTGAGAGTTTTTGAAAACTCTCCAAGTTGAGTTATATCCTCTGATATTGTTCTAATCTGGTCTATTGCAGAGATAGTTTCATCAAACTCCTTCTTTTGAGCTTGAATTTGAGAGAGCATTTTTTCTTTTAATCCAGTCATTGCTTCACTTGATTCTTTTAATCTTTCCATTCCTTCCGCTTCTGATTCAAGTTTAGTAAAAGATACATCTAACTGTTTTGGAATTTGTGATTTAATATCTGAAATATATTTTGAAAAACTTTGTAATTGGGCAACTAAAGCAGCATAAGGAGGTAAAGCTTGATAATGAGGTGTAGCTCCAACAATTTCTTTGAATAAACCCTTTTCAACAAACTTTTCAGCAATTCTTTTACATTCTTCTTTAGATTTACTGATTAAAATTGACATTTCACCGATAGATACTGCTTCTCGACCCGTAGTTCGAAAGTAGAGGTCGATTTCCTCATCTGATAGATCAATTTCACTTAAAACTTGTTTTGTCAATTCTTTCGAATAGGAGACATCTTTAGCTTTTTCAATCACATCCTTAATTTCAAAGTTCTCAACTTCTAAATATTGGTTTAAAAAGGCAATCAATTTATGAGGAGGTTCCCCATGAATATTTTCTTTTCTAATTGGAAACTTTTTGATTTCTTTGTATTCACTAACTGAAATTGGAAACTTAATCTCTTTTAAACATATTTTACAAGTAAGTGGAACCTCAACCACTTCTTTATCCTTAAATAGATACATTTTTTCTGATCATCTCTTTTTAATTTTTAAATTTCAAAATGTCACTTTTTCAGGATATGTTATTTCTAACAAGCTAAGAGCCTTTCGAGCAATTTCATAAGTTATTGCTCCATCAGTCTCTTGATTCTTATAGGCTGCTCTAATTTTAGGGAGTAAATATTCCGGAAATATTATTAATGGTTTTATATCAGTTAATAAACATATCCACTTTCTATTATTCTCATCTATAACCTCTGTAATGATATTCATTTTCTTTAAATCATCTAATAGAATCTCAGTAACAGCAAATTCAGAAAATATTTTAGGTATTTTATCTAGTGGATAATGATTATGTCTCATTAATACAAAAAAATCATATACATCAGGATTTAGAAGAATTGATGCTAACTTTCTCGTTGCTTCAAGTGGTTCAGTATATGGATCATATTCTGCAAAAAAATCAATAACTTTTTGCTTATATATTGGCAGTAATTCATTTTTCGTTTCTTTAAAATGGTTTAATAGATTTTCGTTAGGAATACGAGTAATCATGATATCCTTAACTAGGAATAAATATTCTCCTTGATGTGTAATTTCACCTGTCTTCTTATCTTTCTCTCCTTTTATCCAATCCCTTCGAATTATATTTAATTCTAAAAAGGGTTGAAGTAGAATATCAACATTAATAGTAGAGGTCATTTTTTCTAAAATACCCTTCATTTGATTTTTTGAAATAGGAGCTTCTCGAAGAATTTCTAAGATTTTCAAGCGTTCATTACTATTATATATCAAAGCTGCTTTCTGAAGTTTATCTAAATTAGATAACCTATCCACTTGGAAAATTGTGAACTTAATTTCATTTTTTAGTCTGATATTAATGTTTTCGATTAAGGAGAGTTGCTTAGAATTTCTAGCTCTGGTTAATTTATCAAATATAACATCTAATCGATTACCCATTTCTTTAACTAGATCTTCAAAAATCTCAATTTCATCATCCAATTCAAATATGGAGATTGCTAAATACTGCGTCCCATCAGCAACTTGTTTGAAATATGATACTACTTGATAAGGAGTTTCTTTTAACCTTCCTTCATAAAAGTTACTATAACTATATTTGACTCCGAAAAGTCCTGTAGTATGCTGATAAAAAAGGGCGAAAATATCATTTTCAACTAATAATTCTGAAAAATTACTTTCATCAAAATCGTCTTCTCTGAATACCAGTTGAATCGGTTCGAATTCCGGTTCTATTTCACCCGTTTCTTTTTGATTAATTTTGAACTGAAATGTCAATATGCCTTGGATCAACTATATCACTTTAAAAAGTTGATAAATAAGTTTTTTAATTAAAATTATATAATTATTTCTTAAGTATTATTTATTATTATTATTTAATTAAAGTTTATTCAATTTGATTGATTATTGATATTAAGGATGTCCAAAATATTGGTGATAAGTTTCTATTAGACAAATAAATGCCCTTAGAAAAAAAAAATACTATTTTTTCATATTGATGTTAGTTTCTCTGTTTTTAAGCACTTTTATTTCTAGCTATAATAATACAAACCTATACACAAAAGTAAATTCTGAAAGTATTCGAACCTCGGCAGTGGATTCCATTACTGAGCAATGGATGGAAAATGAACTTTTTAATGATAATTCCTCATGGACTTCTATAAAAGAGGGTGACGCTTCAGATGTAGATGCATATATAGATCAAGGTTGGGGAAATTTTGTTGTTCGTGGCGATTTAGGAGTAATGCAAATTGATGACCCTCTTAACAATATTGATTGGCAGGATTCAAACAATCCTAAATTTCCAATTTCTCCCGATACTAATGGTAGCTCTTCAGCAGGTTTATATATTACACATCAATGGCATGAAAGCATTGATCAGACACGTAATACACCCAGTATTCACTGGAAAAGAAATATAACTATGCCAGTTAATTTCTCAGATTATATTATTACGGATGCCTTCCTCGAAGTAGTATATAATGCATCAGTTCAAGCTTTGGATCATGATGGAGGCGGAATAGAAGTTTATGGAGATTATACAGAAGGTCAAAATCCTCCTACTGACACACAATTTGCTGTTGGTGATTTCGCTACTTTTTATGTTCTTATTTCTGATGTAGATAATAAAAACGTCTTTCAAATCGCAATAAATAAAACAACTAACCTAGGGCAAGATAGTCCAGAGATATCGACTCATCCAGATACTCTTCTTGATGTAGTGCCAAAAAACCTTCTAATATCATATTTAAACTCAGTTTTAGACTATGATAATTTTCATTTTACAATTACTCTAGGTATCGATTTATACTGCGAAGATAATGAATACAATGTAGATATAGATAACTGGAATATGATAATAATGAGATCACTTAATTTAACGTTCACATATAAAAAGAAGATAAATCAATTAACATCTATCTCTTTTGAACAAGTAGGAAACAATATTACAGGAGAAAACGTCCAAATTACTAGGGCTTTATTGAATTTTCAATATAAAATTGATACTCCATGGCCATCTAGTTTATCTCCAAATTCAGAAATTCGTGTATTTATCAATGATAAGAAAATTACAGAAACGATAAAATTAGGGAGTTTATCAATATCTCCTCAAGAAGCTTTCCCTGGGGATCTTGACGTAACTTCATTTATATCTAAAGATATAGACATTTCTCTTTCAATTCAAGTATTCCTAGCAGATAATTTTGGATTAGATGATGATATTATAATTTCCATTGATGCAGTGTCTTTTGAGATTACACGGAATGTTGTTGTTGATGATCCATTCCGAGAACCGTGGTTTTTTCGTCTGTTATTAATTATAGCTAGTTTTGTGGGTGTAAGTATCGGAGGATATTTGGTTGCTTATCAAAAATTCTTGAAGTATCCAAAACCGGTTAGAAAAGTAATAAAATATAGAAGAACTTTAACAAAAAAGAATGAACCAAGAGTTATTATAGCAAATAGAGAGAGTGCTTTTAAAAAGGAATATAAACAAGAAGTACAGAAAACTTCTTCTTTTCTGAAAGGAAAGCCAAGTGAACCTAGAAGTGCAAGAGGAACCCCAAAACAGCCAGTAGAATCAAAAAAGACACCAGAGGGTATTAAAAATTTATAAAAAATAATGGAGGGAAATAATACATTGCAAAAAAGAAAGGAATTTGAAAAGATCCTAATTATTATAATAATTTTCTTAATTCCATTATTTTCTAATATGATTTTTACAAACCCATTAAATCAAAACTCCAAAATCTATTTGAAAACAGAAAATCTTAAAAATTCAAGAGTGGAATATCATCTAAACAATTCTTGGATTGATAATCCCACCTT
>JBHLNW010000102.1:0-11952 GCA_048941185.1 Promethearchaeota archaeon | reverse complement strand
TCATGACACTTATGTTTTGATACTAGTTCTACTAGATCATCAACTAAAACCGCATGATTTACGGAGGCAGCTACTCCAAACGGTGTAAGAACTTCTAAAAAACCTCTATCACCTACATTTTTTAGAGGATCCAAAGTATTCAAATCTCTAATTATAATTTTTGCTTGAGGTGGACAGTGAAATATAAAATCATTATACTTTTCGGACCAATGACTCCCAAAAACTATTGGTGTTTCTGTAAAACCATAAATATCGGTAATATTATCAATTTTAGTTCCAAAAAATTCAATACAATCAGCTACAAATTGTGTCTTTGCTATGGGAGGATATTTTAGCTGAGATTTGTGTCCACTCCATCCACCACCACCAGTAGTTATATAACAATTGGGTAAATCAAACTTTATATTTTCTTCTTTCAAATTTTTATTCATGAACGTGTTTAATAATTGGAGGCTTCCCCCAATTGAAATATTTTTTTGCTTATAGGCAGGTTTACTCGCATTTTTGTTGATTGTCTTTATTACATGTTTAGCATTAATACCAAAAGCTCCCACTAAACTACGTCTCTTCAGTATCTCTTTGAATGCTTTTAAGATAAAGAATTTAATCAAATATTTTGGTTTTGTTATTCTTGTCGTAATATCATTTAAAGTGCTAGTATATAATTTCAGTGGTCTTAAATCAGAGTATCTCATCGCAATTCGATCTAAAAACTTAACATTTGGAGCAAAATTCATAGAAATAGTTCCATATTGATTGTGCTCCTCCATCGGTATTGGGATGAACTCATAAATACATTTTATAGTCATACTTGATAGAAACTCTAAATCATCTAAAGATCTCCCTACTAAAGATGGATCTCCGGTTGTGCAAGAAGAAACATTCCAAGTCTTAAATTCAGGGGATTCTAAGGGAATTTTCAATAATTTTTTAAACATCCCCGCCGATTGTTTGAAAGTTGCTGAATTTATGAACGGTATTAGTGCTAAATCATCCATTTGATTCACATCATCCAGATTAAATCTTTGTTTAGTAGCAAATTCTTTATAAAATAAATTTGATTCAATGGATTCCTTCGTAATGCCTTTCATTAGACTTATAAATTGTCTATCTTCATAATCCGAATTAATAATTGTACGTATTTTCTCGTTCTGTACAATTTTATTTGTTATAGTTATTTGAGTACACCAATCTAATAAGATAATTTTTATGAAATATTATAATAATAAGAATTGGAAATATTTAAACATATAAATTATATTGAATGTATATATTGCTTGAAAAGTAAATTCAGAGTTAAATTTCGATGAAAATTTTGTTAAATTCCAACTTTTTTAAAAATTTATTTTTACATAACTTTCTGGAACATACCACTTACTCTTATGATAATGTGGAAACCAAAATTAAAATTAAATTAATATACTTTAACCCCTTTTTTTTCTAAAACTCATTTTTAAGAGAAAAAATCTCAAAAAATAATCATATTTATATTCGCTTAAAGTGAATATGATTATTAAAAATAAATAGTGAACATAAATATGACAGTTCGTGAATCAATAAACAAAGCTCGAGCAAAAATGTATAAATTTGCGACAAATTTTAATGTTGTGAAAATCTCTGCTATGGGTGTTATGTTTGGATATATTTTATTACTCATAATTGGAGTCATCGTGGCAGCATTACTCGATCCAGATGGCTATACTATTTGGGAGAACTGGATTTCTGATCTTGGTTCGATTAATTATACACCTGCTCCATATCTATATGATATAGCCTGTATTTTAGCGGGTACTCTAACTATTCCACTTACATTCTATATGGAGAAATTACTAGCGCCATTACCGGGGGAAGCTAAAATGAGAGGTGGACATCATTCTAGATTACGCTTTCGATTAAGTAGTTATGCTTTCATGTTCAGTATTATTGGAAATTTCGCCTATATTGGTGTAGGAATCTTTAGTGCAGATCGAGATTATGATTTTTTATCAGTTTTAGAAATGGGACCGCATAAACTAATGTCATATCTCGCCTTTGGTGGTTTTACTTTCGGAGCTTTCTTTATGGGCTGGATTATTGTTCTATATGATACGAAGATTCCTAAAATTTTAGGAGTCTATGGAATATTGGGGCCATTAATTGTTGCTATTTTGAATTTAATAGGTAGTACTCCATTTTTGGAATGGCTATTACTTTTCTCAATATTAGCTTGGATAATTCCCCTTTCCCTCATAGTGTTAATGAAACCAGAGATAATCCCCGAGAGAATGGAATAAACTATAAATTATTTTTATTTTTTTTACCATTGAGATGTAATTTTATTTTAATTGCTTTTTCCTTTATTGTAAAAGAGATCATAAAAATTTATTACAGAATTTGATATATCTATAATTGATATTTATTTCTTTTTTGATTATTAACTAGGTACTTCTAAGATGATTAAGAAAAACAGTGAAAAAATTGATGTAATTGCCGACGCTATTGAGCAATCAATGAAAAAAGGACATATCAGCACATTGATATTACTTGCTTTAGAGAAGGGGCCATCTCATGGATATAGTCTAATGCAAACAATAACTGAAGATACTTATGGCGTGTGGAATCCAACTGCATCCTCTTTATATCCACATCTATCTTCCTTGACAGAAAAAGGCTTAATTGAATTTACAACAGAAATGGAAGGTAAAAGAGAACGAAAAGTTTATGAAATCACTGAAAAAGGAAGAAATACATTAAAGATGATTCTTGAAAGACAACAAAACATGCGGAAATCCCTACTTTCTATGATTATGTCAACAATAGGATTGACCAATTTAGCCCTCCCTAAAGATTTCGAAGATCTATTTGGTCCTGATTTAATTGATGATGCAAGTTTAATAGGGAAAACCAGTGATGAAAAACTTAAAATTCTCTCAAAAAGACAACTTGTATTATCAAAAGTAGTTAATAAATTAGAAAATTTACTTAATGAAATTGACCAAAGAATAGAGAATTTAAAATCTAACCGAAAATAAGGAATTCTAATATTTGTTCTTAAGCACTTAAAAACCAATAAAAAATAAAAAGAATTTTGCAGTGAATAATTTTTATTTAGAAAATTATTGGTATGAAAAACCAGTATAAAATCATAAATGAACGATTCACAATCCCTAATATTCCAGCAACCAATAGATTCTTATCCATATTTTTCGTTCCATGAACCACTAGTAAAATAAAACCTCCCATATGGAGAGATATAAAAAATAGGCTTATAATTCCCCAAATAAATGAAGTTAGAAATCCATATACAGTTATAAAAAACGACAATATGCTGAATAATGAGTTATTTAAAGTGATTATCAGAAAACCAAAAAATATTGTCCAGAGAAGTCCTGAAATCATCAGATATCTATTGAAACGATCTTGGTTAATTCTGCCAAATTTTAAGAATAAAATGCCATAGGAAATGAGAAATGGCACAGAATAAAATAATCCAGTGAATATAGTATAAATCAAAAAAATTATCCTTTCTACTGGTGTGGGGGATATAGCGTACATCGATGGAGCGAATATTTGTATTGAAATAAATATAATGTTGATAATAGCTGCTTTTTGCAATAATTTGGGCTTTTCAATACCATCAGGAAACTTTTTACTCGCTCTTAAAATAAAAATGTTTGCCCCTATAAAAAGAATATTTGAGATTAGGATTAAAATTGCTTGTTGAAACATTAAGTTACCTGGAAGAAAGTGTATATAACCAAATATAATTGTCATTTTTATCATGTATTAAATATTATTAAATACTTAAATTTTGAATTTCAGTAGATTTAAAAATATGTTAGGTAAAATGTAGATTAGTTCTATAAAAATTTTCTGATTTTTCCCCCAACTTGAATAGAAGAGGCTTTATAATATCTATTTATATTATTTTTGGAATACAAAAATTTATATGTCAAATTCCTTATATATCTATTGTGGATATATAGAACAGGGATATATCAGTCACTTACATATCATAAAAATACCTTAAAGTCATATTAATTTAAAAGAACAGGTGTTAATCAAATTGAAGGTTTTATTAACTGGAGCTTTTGGTAATGTAGGATTAAGTACGTTAAAAGAATTGCTCAAAAGGAATCATGATATAAGAGTTTTCGATGTTAGAACTAAAAGAAATAAACGACTCGCATACAAATATAAAAAAGAAATTGAAGTTGTTTGGGGTGATTTAAGAGATTATAGTTTAATAGAAAAAGCTGTTTCTGGTAGAGAGGTAATTATACATGTTGCTGCGATTATTCCTCCTCTTGCTGATAAAAAGCCTAAATTAGCTGAATCTGTAAATGTTGGAGGGACCACTAATATTATTGAAGCTATGGAAAATCAACCTAAAAAACCAAAACTCATTTTTACATCTTCAGTTGCTGTCTATGGAGATCGACTCGAAAACCCTTTAATAAATCCTGAAGATCCTCTAAACCCTAATTCTGATGATGAATACGCCAAACAAAAAATAGAATGTGAAGAATTAATAAAGAAATCTTCCTTAGAATGGGCAATTTTTCGTCTAACATATATAGTCTCTTTAAAAAAATTGCATTTGGACCCTTTAATGTTTGAAATGCCACTTGATACTTGTATTGAAATCTGTGATACAAATGATGTAGGTCTTGCTCTTACTAATGCCATTGACAATGAAGAGATTTGGGGAGAAACAATGCATATTGCTGGAGGAAAAAGATGTCGTATTTCATATCGGGAATATCTTTATGAAATGCTAGACATTTTTGGTATTGGTCATGACTTCTTACCAGAAGAAGCTTTCAGGAGAGATAGGGGTTTTCATTGTGGATTCATGACAACACATAAAAGTCAAGCACTCTTGAATTATCAAAGGTATACCCTTGATGATTATTTCAATGCAGTGAGAAAGAAAGTTGCTTTCTCAAGATACTTTACTATGATGTTCAAATCACTAGCTCAAAAATTACTTTTAAATAAATCTCATTATTATAGAGAATATTTAGATCATAAATCTATTGGATCTTTATAATTAGATAAGTAAAAAAGTTTGATTTTTCTGGTTCCATTCTTTTTTTTCATATTATTTTCATCAGATTAGTATACAAATAGAGATTTTAAAAATCTAGATGTTTGAAATCGATCATAAATTCATTTCCCTTTAACCTTTCCCAAAATCAAATAGTCAAAAATCTTCAATCTGGTTAAAAATGTTGTGATGTTGTGACCGCTTTACAAATAATTGATTATATCGATTAACAGAAAGTATTAAAAATATTGAAAATGAATAAATTTTAAAAAAAAATATTTAAAATTGATCTTAACAAATAGATCAATATTGGAAATTAAAAACCATTCAATAAAAATCTAAGAAATTTATTAATATACAATTATGTAAAAGCTAGAGGTGGATGTGTAAGAATAGATGAGTAATTCTGAAAATCATCGGATTGGATACTATGCTTGTCAATGAGGGATAAATATTAGAAGTAAAGTAGATTGCGATGAATTAGTGGACTATGTAAGTAAGAATTTTGATGATGTCATAATAGCGAAAAAAAATGCTTTTCTATGAACTGATAACGCTCAAAAAGAGATAATAGAGGATATTGAGGAAAAGAAATTAAATAGAATTGTTGCTTCAGCTTGAACACCTCGGACTCATGAGGTTATATATCGTGGTACCATTGCTAAAACAAATTTAAATCCTTATTACTTTCAGATGGTGAATGTTCGAGAGCACTGCAGTTGGTGCACTGATAGTAAGGAAGAAGCATTAGAAAAAGCTAAAATTTTAGTAAGAAGTGGAATTGAAAGAGCAAAAAGATTAGAACCTGTTCCTATTAAAACTGTTCCAGTTACCAAGGCTACTCTAGTTGTTGGAGGTGGGATCGGTGGTATGAATGCTGCTCTTGATCTTGCAAACCAAGGGATTAAAGTTTATTTGGTTGATCATAAAACCACAATAGGAGGGAGAATGGCTCAATTAGACAGAACATTTCCTACAGATGACTGTGCTATATGAATTTGCGGTCCTAAGATGTTAGAAGTCAATAGAAATGAGAATATTGAATTATTAAGTTTTTGTGAAGTGAAGAAAATTGAGGGATATGTTGGTAATTATAAAGTAACAATTGAAAAGAAACCTCGGTATACCACTGATGAATGTAATGGCTGTGGGGCTTGCACTGAAGTATGTCCTGTTTATACAACAAACTATTTCGATGAACATTTAGGAGCTAGAAGAGCAATCGATATAGCATTCGGCCAAGCAGTACCATTTCTATATGATATCAACAGAGATGCATGTATAGAATGCTTCTCATGCGTTGATGCATGTGAATTGGATGCTATTGATTTCAGTCAAGTTTCAACAGAGCTTAATATTGATGTCGGAACAATCATTATTGCTACCGGTTGGGACATATATGAACCCTTTGGTGAATACGGATATGGTGAGTTCGAAAATGTGATAACTCAAGTCCAATTAGAACGAATACTAGCCCCAAATGGACCACTTGAAGGCCATGTGCACCGACTTTCCGATAGTAAGAAACCTAAAGAAATTGTATTTATACAATGTGTAGGTAGTCGAGAAACAGAGAGAACTTATTGCAGTGGTGTTTGCTGCATGCTTGCACTAAAGAATGGGCGATTATTACTTGAAGAATTCCCGGATGCAAACATTACTATATGCTACATTGACATAAGAACTCCTGAGAAAGGATTTGAAGAGTACTATGAAAGAGCTAAAGAAGCGGGAATCACTATGATTCGAGGAAAAGTCGGTGAAGTTTCTGAAGATCCTGAAACAAAAAATGTGAAAGTCCGTGTATATTCATCACTTACAGATAACATTGTAAAAATTGATGCCGATTTAGTAGTGTTATCTACAGCAGCGCTACCTTCGAAAGGTACACAACAAATCGTTCAAGTTTTAAATCTTGATACTAATACATATGGCTTTCTTACAGAATCGCATTTCGGTTTAATGCCTCAAGAAACTAAGACAAAAGGTATTTTTATAGCCGGTTTTGCACAAGGGCCAAAAAACATCTCTTACTCGGTATCTCAAGCTAGAGCGGCAGCAAGTAAAGTAGCTGAGGTAACTGCTCCAGGAGAAATTGATATAGAATTAATTACAGCTGAGGTCGATAGCGACTTTTGTATTTCATGTAGACGCTGTGAAAAAGAATGCCCTAAAAATGCCATTAAAATCGAGGAAGTCATTGGAGCGTTTATTGATGAAATAAATTGTGATGGGTGAGGGATTTGTGCTACATGTTGTCCTACTCATGCTATTGATATCAGATATTATAGAGATCACCAATTATTTGCTGAAATTGATGGTCTTTTAGGAGGTGGTTAAACAAACATGGAGAATACACTTAAAATGATAGTTTTTGCTTGCTTAAAATGAGGATATAGCGCTGCTGACTTAGCAGGCGTTTCTCGATTAAAGTACTCACCCTCAATAAAAATAATTAAAGTAAGATGTACTGGTAGAATTGATGTTAGACACATTTTATATAGCATTCGTGCAGGAGCGGACGGTGTTATGATCGTAGGGTGACGACGTAATGAATGTCAATTTAAAAACGGTAATTTCACAGCTGAGCGACATGTAGAATTAGCAAATAGAATCTTAGAGTCCAGAGGTTTTGGAAATCAAAGAATAAACATGTATTGGTTAAGTGGAGCAGAATCAGAAAAATTTGTAAGAAGCGTAGAAGATGCTTTAGAAAAAGTGAAAAAATCGGGATTAAATCCACTAAAAATAATTGAAAAAGAGACAAAAGTTAACCCAAGACAAATTCTAACTACCCCTGCGGAATGAATCTTATAAAAAAATTATAGTTATAAGAAGACTGACCTTGCAAGGGAAGGGGTTTTTAAATAGTATTCAATAAGGAATAAAATAGTATTATCTAAATGTAATCCAAAAGGGTGGAAACATGGTTCAAATTGTAAAAGAAGTAAGTTTTGAGGGGATATCTGCAAAAAATTTGATTGATGCTACTTATAAAGCAGTTGAAAATTTTCAGATTCGAGCTTTTTTCGAAGCAAAAGAAGAGATTTTAAGAGCTGGAAAATATTCTGAAGAAGAATTTTACCATATTTTAGATTCAATGATTGATGTCGAAACTGAACGCAAATTGGTATTAGAAGAATTAAAAGGTCAAAAACCTCTATTTTTAGAGGAAATAATAAAAAAAGTAAAGATATTTCCACCTGAGAATGTGATTAGAGATGTGATTTATTTAAAGGAACAGGGTTATATCGAAGAAATTGTTGAAACTAAATCTAACACTGTTATTAAAAAAATCAAAGGAGAAGAAAAAGAGGTTGAGGAAAAAGAATATTTCTATAGATATCAAGTTATAGAGAAACCTGATGATTTTATTGAACATTTTTTTGAACCTGTTTCTATTGTTTTTAATTCTGAAGTATGTTGTCAATGTGGTTGGTGTTCATCTGTTTGTCCTGTAAATGCTATCACAGTGACAGCAGATACTTTGGAAATAGATGATGAGCTTTGTATGAAATGTGGTTTATGTTATTCTGTTTGCCCAAGATCATTTTCTATTGAACAAGCGGGCAAAAGCATAAATAAACTTGATAAATCTTTAAACTTTTCAGAAGCGATTAATGGTTATATTAATACTTATTCTGCCAGTACTACCAAAGATGAAATTAAAAAAGTACGACAAGATGGTGGAATTGTAAGTTCCCTTCTTGAACATTTGCTCAAGAATAAATTAGTTGATGCGATTGTTGCTGTAAAACATTCCGAAGAACTTTGGAAACCCGAACCAGTTATAATTCATGATGTTAAAGATCTCTATAAAACTTCTGGTACTAAATATGCTAATGCCTCAACTTTACAAATTATAGACAAGACAAAAAAATATGAGAAGATTGCAATTGTAGGTGTTCCATGTATGATGAACGCCTTAGAGAAGGGTACAATGTTTCCAGGGGGAACAGAGTTTTTCAAAAATATTAAATATAAAATAGGGCTTTTTTGTATGGAATCTTTTCCATATCAAGGTGTTCTTAACCTAATTAATGAACAATTTCAGACAGATTTTAAAAAAGTAACAAAAATGGACATAAGCGGAGGAAAATTTATCGTTTTCTTAAATTCTGGTGAAGATTTAAATGTACCTCTAAATGATGTGAAATCTTATGCACGTTATAATTGTCATTTTTGCGAGGATTTAACCGCTGATTTTAGTGATATAAGTGTTGGTTCTATAGGTTCTCCTAGTGGTTGGTCTACAGTCATTACACGAACAAAGGAAGGGGAAAAAATATATAAAGAGGCTATTAAAGCAGGATTAATAGAATCAAAAGATTTAAAAGATGTTAAACCGGGTCAACCTTTATTAGAAAGGATTGCTGGAAGTAAAAGAAAAAATTGTAAGCCACTGATATTAAAAAAAGAATAAATTAAAGGTGGTAAATAAATAACAGAAATAGAAACAAGAAGGAAAGTAAAAAAAAATAATTCGGATATTAATTTATATTTAAGAAAGATTTTTGAGCCAAATTTAACTAATTTGTTGAAAAAATGTTATCAGTGTGCTCGTTGTTCTGGTGTATGCCAAATTAGTAAAGTTCAAAAGTTTACACCGAGCAGAATTATCCAGACGATTTTAGAAGGTTTTGAAGATGATGTAATTAAGAGTGGGGTATTATGGGATTGCTTAATGTGTAATAGCTGCCTTCAAAATTGCCCTAAAGATATAAATTTTGCTGACATTGTGCGAATTGCTAGATATAAAATGAGGACGAGAGACATTCAAAACTTTGATCGTACTCTTGCTCATAAAGGTATATATCCAACCATGTCTGAAATAATGAGTCAAAATAATATTGAAATTGAAAGACCTTTGGATTGGGTTCCAAAGGACTTGAAAATTACAGATAAGGGAAATGTTTTATATTATGTAGGTTGTTTACCCTTTTTTAATTTTGAATTTGAAAATTCAGCTTCTATAGCAGAAAGCACTCTAAAAATAATCCACCAAATTGAGAAA
This sequence comes from Promethearchaeota archaeon, assembly GCA_048941185.1. GTDB lineage: Archaea > Asgardarchaeota > Lokiarchaeia > Sigyniarchaeales > SOKP01 > Loki-b32. The sequence continues at coordinate 1,909 of JBHLNW010000102.1, read as the reverse complement.
GAATCAATTGTAGTTCTTAGAGAAGAAACATGCTGTGGTCATGATTTGTTTTGGGGTCAAGGGAAATTTGATGTTTTTATTAACTTAGCTAAGAAAAATATAAGCAATTTTGAAAAAGCAGGAATATCAACAATAATAACCGCCTGTGCTGAATGTTATAGAACATTTAAAATTGATTATCCAAAGTTATTTGAAGATTTTAATGATAAATTTGAAGTTAAACATATAATTGAATATATTTTTGAAAATTGGAAACAAGGAAAAATAGAATTTAAGAATCCAACTGAATCTAACGAGATGATTTCTTTTACTTATCACGATCCTTGTAGATTAAGTAGGTTTTTACCTAAAGAAAATAACATTACTGAAAAAGTAAGAGAAGTATTTTATCATTTAGAGAGACTGGGATATAAATTTAATGAAATGGAACACAACAAAGAAAAGTCATATTGTTGTGGAGTTAATTCTTGGATGAATTGTAATGAAAGATCTAAAGCTTTACGATATAAACGTTTATCGGAAGCCAAAGCTGTTGCAAAAAAATTAATTACTTCTTGTCCAAAATGCAAGATGCATTTAAATTGCTTAAAAAAGGATTATGACGATTTTACTTCAATAGAAATAATGGATTTCTCAGAATTTTTAGTTGATATAGTATATGTAATAGATTCTGATAAATAAGGAGTGATAAAAGAGTAATGGAAGGTTCTGTATTAGTAATTGGTGGAGGTATTGCAGGAATACAGACTTCTTTAGATTTAACTGAATTAGGCTTTAAAGTTTACTTAGTAGAAAAAACGCCCTCAATAGGGGGTAGAATGGCTCAACTCGATAAGACCTTTCCTACTTTAGATTGTAGCCTTTGTATTTTAGCCCCTAAAATGGTTGAAGTGTTTAGAAATCCAAATATTGAATTAATGACTTATCACGAGGTTCAGAAAGTTTCAGGAAATCCTGGGAATTTTGCTGTAACTGTCCTAAAGAAACCTCGTTATGTAGATGAAACTAAATGTAAAGGATGTGGTGATTGTGCCAATAAATGTCCAAAGATTGAGGCTCCGAATCTTTTTGATATGAATCTTGGCAAAAGAAAATCTGTTTATATCCCATTTCCTCAAGCAGTACCTCCTGTTTATTTAATTGATCCTGATTTATGTTTAAAGCTTACTAAAGGAGTTTGTGGTGTATGCCAGAAAGTTTGTACTGCGGAGGCAATAGATTTCGAACAAAAACCTCAAGAAATCGAATTAAATGTTGGCGCTATAGTGGTTGCTACCGGCTTTGATATGTTTGGAGAGGAATTAACCTCTCGATGGGGTTATTCTTATGAGAATGTAATAAATGGTCTAGAATATGAGAGAATCTTATGTGCATCTGGACCATTTGGTGGCCATGTTCTACGTCCTAGTGATAAACAAGAGCCAGAAAACATCGCATTTATCCAATGTGCGGGTTCAAGAGATTTACAACAAAGAGTTCCTTATTGTTCAAGCGTATGCTGTATGTATGCTGCAAAAGAAGCAATTATAACAAAAGAGCATTCTGAAAATTCCAAGTGTTTTGTATTTAGACACGATATTAGAGCATATGGTAAAAATTTCTATGAATTTACTCAGAAAGCCCAGGAAGAATATGGTGTAAAGTATTTTCATACCAAAGTTAGTAAAATAATAGAAGATCCAGAAACAAAAGACCTAATTATACATTATGAAGACTTACAGTCGGGGTTACTTAACAATTTCCGAGCAAATCTAGTAATTTTAGCAACTCCTCTTGTTCCTTCTGCTGGAACTAAAGCTTTAGCAAACATTTTAGATATCAACTTAGATGAGTATAATTTCTTTAAAGAGAAAAACCATTTTACTAAATCAATATCTTCAAAAAAAGGTATCTTCTTAGCTGGATTCTG
>JBHLNW010000018.1:0-48969 GCA_048941185.1 Promethearchaeota archaeon | reverse complement strand
TTTGGGTTCGATTTTTCGCTCATTTGTATTTTCCTCCGTTTTAAGAGACACAAGGTTCGAGCCTTTTTAAATTTTGTGCCAATTTCCTTTGAAATTTGAATGGAAAGGCAAATTCAACCTCTGATTTCGATGAAAATTCCTTTGAAAATTTTAAGTATTTGATAATTTGTACTAATAAAAATTCTTATAATACCTTTCTATAATGATTGTAAAACCAAATTAGAGGTAAAAGTATTTGTGTAAAAACTGGTCTCTAAATTTTTTATAATCGAATTTCTTCTAAATGTAAATATGAATGAGTATGATGAATTAGATAATCTTTTTAAACTGACACCAAACTATATTGATAAGATATGTAAGGTAGCAGGTGAAGCTTTTCAAGAGGATCCCACGACATTATTTATATATCCTGATGAGAGAGAAAGAAAGGAAAAACTACGATATGGCTTTAGGATGATCTATAATTACGGAATGAGACATGGCGTAGCTTATGCGATATCTAATAATTTAGAAGGAATTATAGTGTGGTTACCACCTCACAAGACCTCCCCCTCAACTTGGACTTTGATGAGACATGGTGGTTTTTATACAATGCGTAAAGTAGGGTTAAAATTAAAAGCGATGAAAAGAACTTTTGCTGTATTTGGGTATATAGAAACTAAACATAAAGAACTTGTACCCTTTGATCATTGGTATCTTCAAAATATTGCCGTTAAACCAGAAGAACAAAGAAAAGGATATGGAGGGCTACTCATTGAGGCTATGCTCAAAAGAATTGACAGTGAAGCGTTGCCTATTTATTTAGAAACTAATAATGAAAAAAATTTATCATTTTACCAGAAATATGGATTTGAAATAATTAATCATTCAATAATCCCTGAAACGGATGTACTTCTTTGGTGTATGTTAAGAAAACCGAAATAAGCTTGATAAATTAGTTTAGGATTAAATTCTATACCAACTTCCTTTGAATTTGGAATGGAAGGTAAATTCAGAGTCTAATTTCAATGAAAATTCTTTTAAAAAATTAAAAAAAAGAGGTAGAGATCAACTAATTCTTCAAAACTACGTTTTGTTTCTTCCAGTCTCATATCTAAAAATGATTATTGTTGATAAAAAAGCAAGAATAGTGAATAGTAGGAGGAGTGGATAACTTGGTATTATAAGGTCATCTATAAAGAGAGATGATATGCGAATTTCTTTAAAATATAACCCATTTTCCTCTATTACATTTACCCCTCCACGATGGACACTTGCAAGTTCTTCTCCAAGATTAAAAGTAAAATTTTGATTAAAATTGTGGTTATAGAAGAGATAACAATTCAGATTAAGGGGATCAAAGATATTACTATATTTTGTTGCATATTCCCCTTCCATATGTACTGCATCTAAAACATCTCTACAGGCATCAACCGTAAGATTTTCCTCACTTGTTATATCCTCAAGCATATTACATGCTGTAGTATAACGAATACAAGGATAATCACCATTAGCATAATTTGCGAGGTTAAAGTTTGTAGATACTAAATAATGAGAGCTAACTTTCCGAGTAAAATTAAATTCTCCCTCTGGACCAACGCTTACAACCACTGCGTCCCCTGAAGCATCTGCTGCATGAACTTGACAGCCCCAAGAATCACCTAAATAATGAGAGAGGAACCAATCGATGACTTCACTTACATTCTGACATTCCATCAGAATCTGCGCTGCCAAACTCATATATTTCGGTTCTAGCTCAGGATGAGGATTCATGTATACAGTTGGCAGTCCATTTCCATCTAAACATAACCCTTGATCATTCATCCCCCCCTGTATATGCCCATCAGTAGGATCATCATTATATTTAAAGCCAAAACCAACACCTCCATAAGTAATTATACTTCCATTTGGAGTAGTAATTTCTTGAGAAGGTGCGAGCCACATATATGTTCCTGTTAAACAATAATCCTCATTATTACCAAAAAAAACCTTATTATTATAGTTTATAGAAAATATGGTACAAGAATTAGGGCCAATTGTATTTTGAGAGAGATATGACTGTTTTATGTCTGTTGTGAAAGGTAGATTAGGTGAGATCAAGTATAGAAGAAATATTAGAGTAATACTAGTAAGTAATATTCTTAAGTAGTTAAGACGTTTTATTTCAAATACTTGTGCTTTCATAGTATAAAAATTTTAAAAATAGTTTAAAAAACTTATATAGCCCAATTTTTCTTTAGTTTCGATAAAAAAACATCAAAATAATACAATTTACCTATTCGAAGATTAAAAATTTGAAGGAGTTTTTTTGCTTATTTAATGGTTTATGTAGTTTATATTACCAAAATTCTTATAAACAGTTAAAGTAAGAAATGAAAGATATTAAGATCACAAATGCTCATCTCCATAATTTAAAGAATATCAATATTTCGATTCCTAAGAATAAGGTAGTAGTTGTAAATTGGATATATTTATAGGTATACTTATTTTTGTTTGGGTTCAATTTTTCGCTCATTTGTATTTTCCTCCGTTTTAAGAGACACAAGGTTCGAGCCTTTACAAATTTTGTCCCAATTTTCTGTAAAATTGAATGGAAAGGTAAATTCAGAGTCTGGTTTCAATGAAAATTAATTTGAAAAAATTAATCAAAAAAATAATTAAACTCAATTTGATTATAATTAACATAAAATTAATGCTTATTTAAGCAAAAAAGGATGGTATATTATATGCCTCATCCAGATAATTGGATTGAAAATTTATTTGACACAATGGGGGGACAGATTCGATATTTTCGCACTGGTGGGGATAAACCTTCAATATTATTACTCCATGGGGGAATGGATAATGGTTTGAGTTGGACAAGAGTTGCAAAAGCATTAGAACCTCAATTCGATATCATTATGCCAGATGCTCGGGGACATGGGAAATCCGTTTCTAATACAAAAGAATTTACTTATTTAGAAATGGTTGATGACACAGCAGAATTAATTACACATCTAAAGTCTATTCCTATAATCGTAATGGGGCATTCAATGGGAGCACAGATAGCTACCATACTCGGTACTCGATACCCCCATTTATTAAAAAAACTTGTATTAGAAGATCCTGGCTATTTTTTCAAAAATCCAACGTTTTTAGATTTGTTATACTATAAACGGAGGATTATAAAAATCAAAAAAAGTTCTCTTGCTCAAATTAGAGAAATGTGCAATAAAATTCATAAGAGTTGGGATGAGGAGGATAAAAACCTTTGGGTTGACGCTCAAATAGAATGGGCTGAAAATGAATCTAAATCGAAATCTTTAGATCCAAAAAGAAATTGGCATGAAATTTTTCCAAAAGTGAAAGCACCCACCTTGCTTCTTATTTCTGAAAAGGGGATAGTCAAAAGATCAGAAGCAGAACAATATATTACCGAATTTGGTAATGCTAAATATGAATTTATCGAAAATGCAGGGCATCATATACATCGAGAAAATTTTGAAGCATTTATGAAGATTGTACAAGAATTTTTGAAATAAGATTAATGAATGTCCTTTGAAATTGGAATGGAAAGGTAAATTCAGTGTTTGATTTCAATGAGAATTCCATTGAAAAATGTCATTAGTATGCAACAATTTCAATAAGAATATTTTTTAGAGAAAAATTTTAGTTTTAACTTATTCCTTTGAACCGGGTTGCCATATAAACAATCCTATCGTGCAACGTTCCTTAAAACCCATCCGTTTATACATATTTAAACCCATCTCAGTTGAATGAAGAATTGCAGTCTCATATCCTAATTTCTTAGCCTCGTTTAGGGGAGCAAGAGTTATCGCAGTACCAATCCCTTTACCACGTACTTCTTCTAATGTAGTAACCAAATGAATACCTGCAACACCTGCTTTATATAATACTAATGAAGAAGCGACAGGATTTCCATCATAATATGCTAAGAATGCACTTGCAGAGGCCCTATCCTTCAAAAGTATAAATGAGAAAGCCTTGAAAAAAAAATCAGATCGAACTTCTTTTGGAAAATCAAAACCCGTTAAAATTATATCATTCCATACTTTTAAAGCACTCATACTTTCAATCTTTATAATTTCTACCTTATTTAAAAGTTCTCTTTCTGTGTCTAAAATTTTTAGGTTATAATCCATCCCCTGAAGCTTGTCTACGATGAAACCATTTTTGATTAATAGCTCTCCCATTTTTTTTGGAGTGCTTGATGGACCAAGCACCCAAAGAAATGGAACTTGTCTCTTTTCAAAAAAGGTAATGTTTTCCTTTATCTTTTTCATGGTATTTTCTGACGAAATATGATTATCTATTACCCCATTAAAGAAAAAAAATGAGATACCCGTTGAGAATCTGGAGAACTCCTCAGTCTCTTCATATAGATTATCTTTAAGATCGCTATGTACCATCGATCTAAAAAATTCATAAAGATTGAACTCAATTGCATGTTCAATTTCAGATTGATTTAGATTTTTAAGAATAGTTATAAATCGTTTCACTTCTAAAGTTTTGATATTAATATATTTTAGTTCTAAACTATGTATTTATATTATAATAATTTGTAAACAAATTAAGATAATAAACAATTTAAAAATTAATTTTAGAGTTTTATCTTTTGAATATAGATGATGAAAAATGAATGATAACAATAAATATTCAATTGATCTTGAGGTAAAATTTAATCCTCTAGAGATTATTGATCTCCCAATATTGATTGCGAATTGTACAAAAAAATGGCAGAATTTGTCTCTTTGTAATGTTAATGATTCTGTTATTAGGCTTGCAGTCATTGAGGGAGAATTTCATTGGCATAAACATGAAAATGAAGATGAATTTTTTTTAGTGCTAGATGGCATCCTTTTAATTGATTTGGAAAATAAAACTATTGATTTGAAGCCTAATCAAGGTTTTACTGTACCAAAAGGTATAATGCATCGAACGAGGGCTAAATCTCGAACAGCTGTTTTGTTAGTAGAAAAAAGTAGCATTAAACCTACAGGAGATTAAAATATGAGAAAGGCATTCTTATTAATTGTATGATGTTATTAAAGTTTTACGAGGGGATAGGACCAGAACCACGATTAAATTTAATTACTTGTTCAATAGGTGTAACAAAATCAAATTGAATATAAGCTGTTCTTTTACGCATCATCGTTTCTAAAAAGAAGAATCGTATAGAAAAAATCTCATTATTCCTAATAACAATTGGAAATAAAGTCCATTTTGCGTAATAATAATTTGCTTTTAGTAACTCGAGACTCTTTTCGAAAAGAATAATTTCCTCAGAGTTCAAAATAAAATTAGTGTTTTTAATTACTTTAACTTTCGAGAAATGAGATTTCTTTTCTATACTTGATGATACCTTATTGTCCGCTCTTACATGATCATAAATAACATAAGAGAAAGGTGAAACTCCAGGAAGATATTTCTGGTTTTCTTTAAGATCTGAAGAAAATCGAGCTTTCGAGATAATCCGATAACAATAATAAATAATAAAAAAGGAAGTATAAAGATTAAGAATAGAGGTAATAAAAAATATACTTGCTGAAAAATGATATAATAAACTCAATAGAATAAGGAAAATTACAGAATTTAGCATAGTGAATAAGCTTCCCGCCTTCTCTACATAAAAACAATGTTCTTTTTTAGAAATCGGAAATAAGTAAGGTATTTTCGTTGTTGTAAGAAGATCCATTGATACATGTAATCCATAAAATGCTGCTCCTATTATCCATGTTATAAGAAAAGAATTATTCCTAAGAACAGAGAATAAAAAGCTTAAAAGACCTGACGCTATTATGCCTATTATATAAGAATGAGAACCTCCACGATGTTCAAAGTAATTTGATTTAAAGATTCTTTTCAATGGGAATAAAAAAATATCTAAATCAGGTAAAATAGAGAAAAATATTGCTATTGAGAAATAATCAAAAGTTACATCTTTCAAGAAGAGTATGTACAACAAAGCCCCAAAGACTGAATGAGTGAAGATATCCATAAGAAAAATATTTTGTTATGTTTTTACAAAATATTAGATTGAAAAAAAATATCTCTTTTATTTTCTAAAAGTTTGCTTATTTTTTGATATTTTATTCATATTTGTTCATTTCAAAATCGCTGATCATGTAATTATGATACAAAATTTTAATTAGATAAAAATGATAAAATTACTACAAAACTTTTAAAAATAAAATCCAATATATTGAAAGCGGTTATAATATATCATACTCGGTCGGGAAATACTCGATTTTTAGCTGAAAAAATTAAAAAGAGGTTAGAATCTCTGAATATAGCAGTACAGATTTATCAAGATAAAAATTTTAAAGAAAATGATTCAATTAAAGATTTTAATATCATAGGTTTAGGTTCTCCTACACACTATTTTCAAATAGCAAAAGACTTTAAAGAATTTTTACAGAAAATTACTATTTTTAATCTGGAAGGGAAGAAACTTATTGTTTTTGCTACCGGGACGGCTAAAAGTAGTCCTCCTAAAATTTGTAATGATATAGCCAAAATTATGAAACCAACTGGAATTCAAATAATTGCTAAAATTGGATGTATTAAAAACCCAACCGATGGAACAGATTCAGAAATTGAAAAAATTATATCTAAAGAGATCTTTTAAAATTGGATTTGAAAAATTCATATTATATTAAGAACTCATGATAACAAGAAAAAACTGGGAAATTAGTTTATTCCACTTTAAAAAACTTTCCTACATCTTTACTTAACGTTTTCAGAACTTTTTCCTCTAATTCTTCTGGAATATGTCTGAATGAGAAATCCTCCAACTCTGGTAAGAGATTTTGAATACTTATTCTTGTTAAATAATCCAATTGATCACAGAGAGCAAATAATTGAAAATGCATTGAATTTTCTATTAAAATAGCACCACGCCTTACAGTAAAATAATTTACTTGTTGTTGTAACAATTTTTTCTTAATGTTATTCCATAGATCATGAATTCCCAGCAGATAATTGGTATCTCGGGCAGTACCACTCTTCTCATTTTGGAGAATTAATTCCCAAGCAGAATCTTGCGTTCCGATATATATTGTATAAATTGTACTTTTCTTGATTGCTTTTTTGTCTTCGGATTTTCGGAATGTTAATCTTTGAAACATCCTTCGTAAAACTGAATCAGCTGATTTTTCAATCAACCCGCTATTCAATTGTTCTAGATTTTCGTTTATTTCTTTTTCTAGACTTGATAAATTAAAATCACGAGCGGTTTTTAATGCATCCTCAAAATATAGTTTAGCTTGTTGAGGTAATCTACTTTCTGCGGCTAATAATCCTTTAAGGAGTACGAGTCTACAGAGATCTAGATAACTTTGATTTTCAATAGCAATAGTTTTAGCGAGATCTAAATGGTTATATGCATGATTTAAGTGTTCAAGATTCTTTGTCCCCTGAAAATATTTAAAGTATCCTTCAGCAAGTCTAATTTCAATATCGCTAGCATCTTCAACAGATTGATTTTTAAACATAATTACTCTTTCTTCATTCAAATGCTCAATTAAGTCTGGCCAATTAGCTCGCAATTCGGATTCTATAGCTTGTAGATCATGCATAAAAATATCACCTACAGGTGATTCTAAGAAATCTGGATCATCAGGTAAATTATTTCTAACAAAATCTATAAGTTCGAGCGAGTCTGTCTTTCCAGCAATTCTCTTCAATGTTGAAAGAAGATCCAGTTTATAATAGGTAGGAAGGTTTTCTTCTGAAAGAACTTCTTTACATAATTCTTCTGACTCATTATATTTTTCGGAAATAAATAGTGTCTCAGCTATAATACTCATTAGAGAACTCCTTATGAAAAACTCTTCTTGAACTATAGGTAATTCCAATATAACTCTTTGCCGTTTCAGAGCTTTATCATATAAGCCTTGTTTGGATTCAATAACCGACATATTGGATGAGATTACAGCATTAGTCCGTTCATCACCCATCTCTTCACTGACTTTCAATACTATTTCAAAGATTTTAAGTGCTTTTTCTAAGTCTCCACTGGATTGATTTACAGCTGCATAAAAATTTCCGACCACCATTATAATTTCTCTATTTCCTAAAATTTGCCCAAAATTAAAAACAGGTTCTATAACCTCGAGAGCTTCATTTATCTTTCCAAGAAAATATAATCTAAATCCATAATAACCCTGTAAAAACATTAATCCTGTTTTGACTTCTATAGAAGTTTGATCTCCCCATTTTTTTTGACAATCATCATATAACTCTTCTAAAAGATCATAAACGCTTAATCGAAGAAAAACTTCAGATTTTGCCACTGCTTCTTCTAATTGAATAATCAATGGAGCAGATGTGAAATCAATTCTTTTAGCTATTTGAATTAACTCTGATGATGGTGAAAATCTCGCCTGTAAGCGTAAATATATTGGATAACTCCAAGATGTAGGTTTATAGGTGTATTTGATAAGTTCTTTACCCTTTCCAATTATAAAACCCCATTTTACAGCAAGGAAGTTAATTAATTGATTATCAGAGTTTCCTTGCCATAAATCTATTAAACAATGATACCATTCTTGTGGTGATTTTTCTAATGGTTCCGGTATTGAAGAAAGAATTATTTTATCATCTTCACTTGCTAAAGGTAAATAAATTCTAAGTTCTAATGGAATATAGCGATGAAGTTTATTCCATTGATCAGGAGCTCCTTTTACACTAAGTTTTTCCTCATAGTAATCTTTATGAGCACGATATTCTCCGTTTTCATCAACCACAACTACATTTATATGAGATGAACCTGATTCAGTAAAATGACCCAATCTGATTGTAAATAATTTTCCAATCATTAAATTTCCTGATTCAGTTTTATGTATATAAGTATTAGAATTATTAGGATCAAACCGTATTTTTTCATTACAAATTTTACAATTAACTTCGGTCAATTCTTCACCTCATCCTTTTTTTTGAAGATGAGTGTATATTAAAATAACTATTATCTCTCTAATCATGTAAATTTAGGAGTTTAGTACCCATGTTAACAATTTTTTCTAAAATTTCTTCAATCCCTATTCCATAAATGGAACTTGTTTCTACATAAGTATGAAAAAACCTATCTTCGCCCACTAAGGTTTGAACTAATTCTCTTGAAACATTTCTTTCTAAATCAACCTTATTACCCACCAAGATGAAACCTGGAGCATGATCTTTTATATGGTATTCTAGATTCATCAATCGGAGCCAATTACTAAGGTTCTCAAAAGATTCATATCTGTCTAGTGAAAATACAAAAATAAAAATATCAATATATTTAAGCACTTGATGTTTTAAAAGATCTAATGGATGTAAACCTGGGATTCTTTGTCCTGCTAAATCATAACATTGAAAGACTATATCTTTATAACTCCAAGATTCGATTTCCATAAATGGAGTACGGTTTATTTTTTTCTCCTCTAAAAATATACCATTAGAGTTATTATGGTTACTTTCTTTTGTTTTTTTGAGTAAAGCTTGAACTAATGTAGTCTTTCCTACTGCTCCATCTCCCACGACTGTCATACGTATTAATCGGTGGGCATTTTTTAAATCAGATAAGAAATTGGTTATTTTAGCCAGTTAAAATACACCTATTATATGAGAATTTTTACTGTTAAAAAGTTATCCATAATTAAGGAAGTAGCTATGAATCTATGAATTAAATTTACCATATAAGTATAAGTTTTTCAGCTGTTATTACGTGTTATAATCATATACACAAAAGTTTAATCATATAATTCATTTGACAAAAACGAATTTAATTCAAATCTAACTATAGTTTTCCTGTCGTATGTAAGTACTGATCGCAAGTTTTGATTGCTTTTTAGTAATATATGTATCTCGTCGTTAATTCTAAGGGCCGATGAATATTTTGATAACTGAAAAAATATTTGTGTAGTGTAATTATAAAACGAATATAATATTGATATATATATCAAAAAGAAAATGATTAGTAACACATTTATTTTAATTATTTAACCTTTAGGAAGATTATAATGATAATTAAAAGTCCATTTAATGGAACAATTCCTAAAATTCACCCTACTGCTTTTATTGCTCCGACTGTTGTAATAATTGGAGATGTAGAGATAGGTGCATATACAAATATATGGTTTAATGCCATTCTACGTGGTGATTGGGGCAAAATTGTCGTAGGACAAAACACTAGCATTCAAGAAAATGTAGTGTTACACTCTAGACCTAATGAAGTGTGTAAAATTGGAAATAACGTAAGATTAGGACATTCATGTATGTGTCATGGTCCTTGCGTTATTGGAGATTTTTCTATGGTTGGAATAAATGCCAGTGTTTTAATGGGAGCTATACTTGGAAAAGGTTCTTCATTAGCAGGAGGATCAGTTTTACGTGACAAAGCCGAAGATTTTAGTCTTTATGCTGGAATACCAGCAATTAAGAAGAAAGAATATCCGAATAAGAATTTAAATGAATTTAGCTCTAATCTTTATGTTGAAAACGGTCAAAAATTTAAAAAAGCCGGTTATGGGCAAGAAATTCCAGAAGATTACATGATGAGTGATTAAATAAATTCATCATAATCTAAATTGTGAGATTTAAGAATCTTTTTTGTTATTTCTTTAAAACTATAAAAGATGTTTATATTTTCTTTCGAAGAGGTCTTCACATAATCCGTTTCATTATGTTTATTAAGAAATTGTTCGATGATTAATTTATCGATTTTAGACGTTTTACTATCGCTCTGAACTAAGTCAAGTTTAGTACCAAGGAGAATTTTAGGACGATCATGAAGGTTATGTTCTACGATCCTTTCATACCACCAATCTAAACGGGTTAAACTTTCGAGTGTTGTTAATTCAAAAACTAAAAATATACCATTTGCCCCATCAATATAATAATTAAATAGCCTTTTAAATTGTTCTTGCCCTCCAAAATCCCAAATTGTATGTCTTACAAATGTTTCCTCACCTTTTACTATTATTGGGATGTCATATGTATAAAAGTCTATTCCTATAGTCAATTGAGTATTAGCATCAAAAGTATCAAAACATAGTCTTCGAGCAATACATGTCTTTCCTACACCTCCACTGCCAATTAGGCAAATTTTAAAGACATAGGCGGGTTTTACTTCTTCATTGAAAACCAAATTTATCCCACTTTTATTTGAATTTTTATAATTTAATTGGATTATTTTAATAATTCTAATTCATAATAAACAAATCTAATATTTATAAGTAGCTTAAGAAAATCTAAAAATTTTAGTATATGAGGATTTAAAGGCTAATATTATTTTTTAACAGATCTAAAATCATTTCCATGTCATAGATAATCATTTTTTAGATCATTCATTATCCTTATTGTTAACTTTTTCTGGATGTTTTTTTTATTCCATAAAAGCCGAATATAATTCTTGCTAATCCATTAAATATTAAAGTGAGAGAAATTAATAGAAGAGCGACGAAATTCTCAGCATTAGGAAAAATCATAATTATTAAAGAAAAGCAAAGAGTTATGGATCCGATAAAAATCAAGAAAATTCGATTTGCTTTCTTGTATTTTTCAGTAGTAGATCCTATTATAATTCGGGCAATTCCAATTAAAAATAGAGTGAGTCCATAAAGATTGATAAATAAAATTTGTGAAAGGGTTTGATTAAAAATTGAGGTTATCAACACAAACATGCTGACGGTAATGGCAATTAGTCCCGTTATGAATTTTGTTACAATTCCATATTTATTCAATTTTTTATTAAATAATGCATTTAACAACCTTCCAATTCCAGATAAAAGAATTGCGACTGCAAGTATAATAATTAATATAATTACGCTGATCTGATAAAATATAATCACAAAAATAGACAAACCAATAACTAAAAAACCAATTAACAAATTAAGAATGCTCAGAGTTAATTTCTTTATATTAGCTCACCAGCTTTAATTTCAAGATTTAATAGAATTAAATATTATTAATAAAACATATTATACTTTCTATTATTATTTTAATGTAAAATTCGTAATTAAATTCCATAGAGAATTTCTAATTTTGAGATAATAATTCCATTAAAGCTCTCGGAATTTCCTTATAATCATTTACAGCATAAAAATTTCCTCTTCCTGCTCTAGCAATTTCTCGGCATGTTTCAATACCTCGGTCAGCATCATTTTCTGCAGGCATACCAATAACATGAAGTTTTGGAAATGCTTTTGCTAAAACAATAGGATCATCTCCACGATTATAGTTTCCATCGGTAATTAGAATACCAAAACGGCTTTTTCTATTTTCCTTTACTTTATTTAGTTCTTTTAATCCTTTTTCCAAACCAATAGATATATTTGTAAATCCAGCAGCCTCGGAATCTAATATATCATCAATAATAGAAACAATGGGTTTTTTCTGATTAATTTTTTTCATAACCATTACTGTAGAATTAAATAATACAATAGCATAATCTTCTTTCTCCATATTGTAAGCCAAAACTGATGTTGTAAGAGCAGCATTTAGCAATAAACGCCCATACATGCTTCCACTAGTATCTAATATTAAAGCTACTTTCCTTTTTTGGCGCTTTCTTTCTATTCCAAAGATATCTTTATAATTAAGATTTCTTTCATAGATTTTTAGGGGGTTATGTTGAATTGTTTCATCTATACTAAATTCTGGCATACCGATTTGATAATAGGGAACTGTTTTTTTGAATTGTCCTCTTATTCCTCTACTAGTTATTTTTAAAGATAATTTCAGGATACTTTGGCGAGCTAAGCGCCTAAAGATTGATTTATATTTTACAGAAATAGGTCGTCTTATAAAAAAATAGATTTCTGGCATGAAATCTCCTGCTTCTGCTGCTTTTTCTGCGAAGAATTTTATTCCTTCTTCAGTATCTAAAGCATCACTTGCTGCATATACATTCGACTTAAGTAAGCCCATTAAAGCTTCAATATTTTTATATTGTATTGCCAGATATGTTAGTTCTTTGATTTGTTTGTAATCTAAAGTATTTGCCAGATGTTTGTAATAATCAGGTTTTTTTCTTTTCCTTCTAATTATTTCATATTCTAATATTTCCTTATCTGGACGACTTTCAGTAAGCCGTACATGCAGCCTTTTCTCAATCTCTTCAGATTCTTCCTCAGAGAAATCATCGATTATTGAAAATCCGACTTATTCAATACAGCAAGAACTATGTTAGTGATAACTTCTTTTTTAGATTGTGTGAGTCCGTCCTCTAACTCAATTTTATTATATAATGCCATTACTGCAGCTTCTACCCAATTTTTACTACTGCTATCGTTGTCATATTGATTTATTAAAGTAGCTAAATCAATTGCACCTCTAATAGAACTACCTCTACGAATTGAAGTACTTTCTCTTGTGATATGAATAATATTTTGACATAGGATTGCTATTTTGTTAGCATTTCCATTATTCAAGTTAGCTTCTTGTTTAATAATAAGAATTTCTTCTTCAGGGTTTTGATATTCCAAGTTAATCCATATGAATCTATCTTTTAATGCCTCTCCTAAAACTGTAACTCCTACGTGTGCGGCAGGATTTTGAGTTGCTATAACAAAAAAATCTTTATGAGCATTTATTGTTTTTAATTTAGGTATATCTAATATTGCTTCATCCAGTGCGGTTAATAATGAATTTTGAGTACTTTCTGGCATCCTATTTATTTCGTTTATAAACAAGCACCCACCATTCATCATAGCTAATGCTAATGGCCCATATTTATATGAATCTTCAATATATCCTTTTGCTATTACAAGAGGAGGTTCAAAATACCCTACAAGATTATGAGGTAACAATTCTTCACTGCAATCTACTCTATAGAAATTGGAGTCTTTAGAACTATAATATTCAGCAACAGCTTTAGCTAAAGTGGTTTTTCCAACACCAACATTTCCCTCTAGTAATATATTCTTTCCTACTGTATGAGCTAAAACAATTTGTCTTAATTCTTCTTTTCTACCAATTATTTTATGTTTTTTTTGTATTTCTTCTACAGTTCTGGTTATATCAACCATAATTATTAGAATTAATAATTTCTAAAATATTTTTACATTAGAAAGCTGGAAATTTGATTTATGAAATTTCATGAAATCAAATGTTGATCTGAGAATATTAGATTATGAAATTAAAAATAAAAAATTTAACCTTGGGAGGATTTTATTTGCTTTTCATTTTCTATTTTCATTAAAACAATTGAATTCGTTCTCTTCCACAATTTTAATGAAATTAGCCCTATCAATATTAATAGACTTGGATAAATTATAATTTCTAATAAAGAAGGGTTGGCATTATAACCAAATAATGCTTTTAGTAAAGAACCAATTATTTCAAGCCACTCAGGAGTTACTGGATTTCCGTCGGGAAATGATTCAGGTAATATATTTTTTATATTCCAAACTTCTTCTATTATAGGATTAAAAACACCCGCCTCAATGAATTCATGGACTCCATATGTAATTAGCCCTGCAGCAAATAATATTAAAATTATATTAGTTGCTTTAAAAAATTTAGATAAATCAATAGCTCTTATTCCATAAAATGTTAGCAATCCAATAATAACTGAGAATCCTAATCCCATTGTAGAACCCAGAATAATAGAAAATTGACTGATTGAACCTATAGAGGCAGATCCACTTAATAAAAGAACTAGTTCAATTCCCTCTCTTATAATGATAACAAATGTCAAAATAGAAATTGAATAAACTTTTTCTTTTTGAATTGAATTTTCTACCTTTTCCTCTAAATTTACACGCATTTTTGGTCCTTCTTTACTTACCCATAGAACTAGGGTAACAATCAAGATTCCGGATAGTATAAATGTGGCACCTTCGAAAATTTGCTCTAAAATTCCTGTAAATCCTCCAAAAGCTAAAGAAAAAATTAAAGCAAAAATTATACTTGTTAAAATTGCTAAAATAGCACCCATATAAACATATTTATTATAAGCACGTTGATTTGTTTTTCTCAAATAAATGAGTATAATTACAACAACTAAGGTTGCTTCTAATCCTTCCCTAAAAGCTAAAAATAGTGGAGTAATTAAATCTATATATAAAGCCATAATTATAATCTTAATTTAATTTAACTATGTGAAGATAATATTAGAATGATTTAAGCATTTTAGTTATGACTAATAAAATTTTTGATAATTTTTGTTTTAAAAAATAATAAATATAGATTCTAAGCTTCGAATTAAAAAAAATAACTGAAATAAGTATAATTAATTATTTTGGGAGGAGTTTTACAATTACTTTATCTCCTTTTCTTAAACCTTCTTGATGTGGGAAGATCTCAACTATTCCATCAGAAAAAGTCAATGAACTTATAACGCCAGAACCTCTTAATTTAACTGGAACAGCAATAATCTCTTTATCATGTCTCTCTAACTTTACTCTTAAATAATGGATGAATCCAAGACTTGAAACGGGAACATCTTTGTTAATCTTAGCTATAATTTCAATTCTCGGATCTATAATTGAACATCCTAACATCTTTCTTATAGCAAGTCCAGTGATTCCTAAAAAAGAAACATAAGCTGCGACTGGTGTACCAGGAAGACAAAATACTAAAGTATCATTTAACAATCCAATCAATACCGGTGATCCTGGCCTCTGAGCAAGCCCGTGAGTCAAAATTAAACCTGATTCTTTCATAATTTCAGGGAGATAATCTTTAGTTCCTACAGAAGTGCCTCCAGTGAAGATTATAATTTGTGAGTCTTTTGCGGCTGCAATTAACTTGTTTTTTATTATCTCTTTATCATCTTTTACAGTCTCTTTCCTTAAAACAATACCACCATACAAATCTACCAAGGCTGAAATCATTGGAGTGTTTGAATTGTAAATTTTTCCAGGTTTTAACGGAACTCCCGGTTCAATTAACTCATCTCCAGACGAAAATATACTTATTTCAGGTTTTATCCGAACTGTCACTTTATTGAATCCTAATGAACATAAAAGTGCAATATGTTCTGGTTTTAATTCTGTTCCATTAGATATAACTTTGGTTCCACTCTTAAAATCCTCACCTCTCTTTGAAACATTTTTTCCAGGGACAAGGGGAACATAAAGATGAATTAAATCATTATCTAGTTCCGTATCTTCAATTTTGATAACTGCATCCGAACCTTCAGGTATTGGTGCTCCTGTAGAAATCCTTATTCCTTCATCTTTATTAACTTTATGTTTAGTGTATTCTCCAATTTCGATAGTACCAATCAGTTTGATTTTTTTTGGCTTTTTAAGAGATGCACCGAATGAATCTTCTGCCTTAATAGCATATCCATCCATAGCTGAACGATCAAAAGGAGGAGAGTCTATTTCGCTAACAATGTCTTCTGCTAAAATACGATTTAGTGCCATGTTAATTTCTACTTCTTCAAATGGATTTATAACAACTTTAGAAAAAAGGGTATCTAAAGCATCTTTTAAAGGAGTTAGTTTTGAAAATCCAATTTTATGCAAATTTTCCATTAATTTCACTCTTCTTTATTAATAAGGTATAAAATATGACCCAATTCTGGTATTATGATGTATTGCAGAGCCAATCTTACGGCATTTGGAGATCCTGGAAGCAAAAAGACAGCAAGCTTTTTCTTTTTGCCTTGTAAAATACCTGCTGTAGCTCTAGATAACATAGCTGAAGTACCAATTTCTTTATAAGAAAGAGTTCGAAATAATTCCCCAAAACCATTAAACCTTTTGCTTAATCGTGGTTCTAAAGTTTCGTAAGTGATATCCTTTGGTGATAATCCTGTACCACCACTAAAAATGATAGCATCAATCGAAGGATCTTTCAATAAATGTAAAGTAATTCTTTTTATTTCATTTTCCGAATCAGGAATAATACTGGTGAAAGTTAATGTTATTGATTGATCTTCCTTGAGTAATTGTTCAACTTTTGGGATTGTTTTATCTGAGCTTTTTTTTCCAGATTTAATCTCATTAAATCTACTTGTACTCACTACAATTAGAGCTATATTTGTTTTTTCAGGAGCTTGTTTCTTATGTTCGTCAGGAACTTTTTCTTTCATTTTTATCAAGATAGGTTTATTTTTTTTTTTAGAAAAAGTAAACTCTTCTTGTTTCTCCTTTTTCTATAATTGATTCTAATTCATCAATTTCTATATAACCATCACTCTGAAAGATTGTACTTATTGCTTCTGATCCTGTTTTTATTGAAAAGATTTTATTTACACCATTTTGTTCTCGAATTTTTACAGCTTTAAATTCATGTCTACCAATTGTGCTATAAATTCTTTCCCCTACTTCAAATTCTTTAGCAAACGTTTCTCGTAGAGGAAAACCTGACATTTTTCTTAAGAAGTTATCAATAAAAACGTAAAAGCAACTTAAAGCAGAAGTGGGATAACCTGGTAAGATGAATACGATTTTCTTCTTCATTTTTACAAAAATAATTGGTTTTCCTGGTTTTATTTTTACTCCATGAACAAAAATTTCAATATTATTATAATCTTCTAAAACTTTAGGCCCTAGATCTCCTTCTCCTTTTGATGTTCCTCCTGAGAGAATGATTAAGTCACTATTTTTTAAAGCCTTATCAAGAATGTTCTTCAAGTCTTCATACTCATCTTTTACAATTCCAAGGAAATCCACTTCAACTCCCGTATTTTCAAGAGCCTTTCTTAAAACAAAAGAATTTACATCATAAATTTTACCAATTTCTAAATTCTTTATGTTTTGACTTACTAATTCGTTTCCTGTACTTATGAGACTTATTTTTGGCTTTTCATATACTGGAATTTCTTTAATTCCACAAGAAGCTAGAATACCTATGGTAGCTAAATTGATTAATTGATCTTTTTTAACTATGATATCCCCTTTTTTTACATCATGTCCAACCGCAATAACATGCATTCCAGGAGAGACTGCTTTAGAAATTAGAACTTTATTATTTTTTTTTTCAGTAAATTCTACCATTATAATAGCATTTGAATTTTCTGGGAGAGCTGCACCAGTTGCCACATAAGAGCATTGTCCTCGATTTAAACTTTTTTGAGGGATATCTCCTGCTTGAATAGTCTCTATGACTTCAATTTCAATAATGCTATCTTCTTCTGCCCCAAAAGTATCTTCAGCAATAACAGCAAATCCATCCATTCGTGATTTTCTAAAATGGGGAACATTAATCTTGCTGGTTATATCCCTAGAAATGATTCTGTTGAATGAATCATCTAGCTTAACCAGTTCTTCTTCTTTTTCTATTCTACGGATTGAGTTAAGTATTTTTCTAAACTCTTCCACGCTAATAGTTTTAAGAAATTTCATTACAAAACATCTTTTTATTAAAATATATTATCAAATTAAATTGGTGAAAATTCATTACTATTTTTAGTGAATCCATTCTGATGTTCCATCACTAAAATCCTCTCTCTTCCATACTGCAATTTCTTTTTTATACATTTCAACAGCTTCACTTATAACTTCAAATCCTTCTTTTCTATGTGCTGAAGCAACAACAACATAAACTAAATCTTCAGTAAGCCCAAATTCTCCCTTTAAATGAATTATTTTAACATCAATAATTCCTTTTCTTTGCTTTAATTTTTCACAAATTTTACCAATACTATTATTTGCTAACTCATCGTAAGCATCAATTTGCATCTTGATTACCGATTTACCATTGATCGAGCTATCTCTGACAATTCCAGTAAATGTATGAATAGAACCTGCTTTACTAATATTTGGATTAGTCTTTATTGATTTAATAATGTGTTCTAACTCAATTTCTCCCTTGTTGTATATTCCAGAATTAACATTTATATTATTAGAGGGCATTTTCTCATCCTCCAGAAACCGGTAACAAAAAAGCTATTTTGTCTCCTTCGTTTAAATTTATCTTTGATGGATTCTTTTCATGAATTGCTTGATTATTAATTATTATTGAAATTAAATTATGTATATTTTGAATTTTATCGTCCCATACTAATTTTCGTAATGATTTATACTTCTTAAATAATAGATTCAATAAATCCTCCAAATTATTCTCAACATCAAACTTTTCTTTTTCTTTAGAGGTGATATCCTTAAATTCAGCAAAATAAAGGACTTCTACAATCATGTAATCATTTTTTTAATAATTCTAATAATAAGGTTCTCGAGAATCTACAACCTGTTTAACAATTTGTTCATATTTTGATAATGAATAATGGTTTTGGAGTGCTTGTTTAATATTTTTCCCAAGATCTGAACGATATAAACATCCAAAAAGATTTCCATCACACCCTACTCTAAGTTTCGTACATCCCATACAAAATTCATGACTAGGTGTAATTGTCTCAATAATCGCAGAATTCGGTAATATGAATATTTTTCTATTTTGCATCGAACCTCTTATTGAAGTTTTTTCCGCTTTCAATTCGAGTTCTTTTATAATAGGTTTAACATCTACATAGTGTTTCTTATAAAAATCACCATTTCCTCCTATAGCGTCTGAAACTTCATGCAGTTCAATTAATTGGAGGATATATCCATTTTTTCCACAAAATTCAATCATCTTATCCAATTCATGATCATTGATCCCTTTCATTAACACAAAATTTAACTTGATTGGTTCAAAACCAATTTGTTTCGCCTTTATTAATCCTTTTAACACCCTTTTCAAAGAATTTGATCCATATATTTTATTATATACTTCCGGATCTAGAGAGCCAAGTGAAACGTTTATTCGATTTAATCCTGCATCATATAATTCTTCTGCTTTTTCGTTTAAGAGGAAACCGTTTGTTGTCACGGAGATATCTTTATAAAGATGCAGATCGGAAACGTTTTTTATTATTTGCACGATTTCTTCTCGACATAAAGGTTCTCCACCAGTAAATTTGATTCTAGTAACATGTAAAATTTCAGCCAAGATTTTACATAGTTTTGTTATTTCATCCACTGTTAATTCTGAAGTTTTAGGAATAAATCCTTCTTGGTCACAATATATACAATTATAGTTGCATTTTGATGTAATTGAAAATCTAATATGTTTAATTTCTCTATCGCATTTATCTTTCATACGTTTAATTCACTGTTTTTTAATTTTCTCCTCAACCTTAATATCATAGATTTCTGTTGATGGATATTGACCTTTCTCATCTTTCTCATACATTTTAACTATATCCCATAAGTTCAAAAGAGCAATGTTAACTCCGGTTAAAGCTTCCATCTCAACTCCAGTTTTCGCAAAACTTTTGACTTTAATAATCACTTTTACGGTTTCATCCTCGATTTCAAAATCCACTTTAACATTAGTTATTGGAATTGGATGACAAAAAGGAATCAAATCCGGTACTTTTTTAACAGCATTAATAGCTGAAACTTTAGCTATAGTAAGAGCATCTCCTTTTTGTACGTTTTTGGTTTTGATCCTTTCTATTGTTTCTTTCTTAAGCTTAATTTTTCCCGATGCTGTTGCAGTCCTAAGTATTGTGTCTTTTTCAGATATGTCAATCATTTTGGGTATTTTTACGTTATACTTATCCGTACATAACGATGATAATTAATTAAAATTGAAATTTCTTAAAAATTTATTTATAATATTTTAACATCTGTAGCTTTAAAATTAATAAACACTTCAGAATTTAATTTTAATTGTAAGTTCTTGCGAGATAATTCAGTTATAGTTATTAAAAATTTCTCTGATCCACATCTAACAATTAAATGGCATATGTTTCCAAGTTCACGTATATTTTCAATAAATCCTTTGAACGTGTTTCTATAACTTGTGTTTTTAGCGGGTTCTTTTACGATTCCAATACTTTCTGGTCGAATGCAAACTTTAACATCACCCTCTTGTTGACTTGATGCCGTAATAATCAAATCATCGACTTTAATCTGGGATAGCCCTGTTGATTTATCTAATTTTGCGGTTCCATATAATATATTTTCATATCCAACAAAAAGTGCTGTAAATTCATCTTTTGGGGAGGTAAATATCTCATTCGGCGTGTCAATTTGAGTAATTTTTCCATTATTCAGCACAGCAATACGATCTGCATACTTTATTGCCTCGATAGGGTCATGAGTGCTCATAATAATGGTTTTTTCTTTTTTTTGCTTTATTCTCATAATAAAATCATCTAATAACTTAATATTCATAGAATCTAAGTTTGCAGAAACTTCATCTAATAGATATATCTCCGGATCTATGACAAAATTCATAGCAATCGCGACACGTTGCATTTCTCCACCTGATAAAGAGCTTGCTGTCTTTTTCTCCATACCCTTTAAACCAATAAAATCAATGATTTCATTAACAATCTGTTCATATTCTTTAAATTTCAATCCACGCACTCTTAATCCAAAGGCAATATTATTGAATACAGTTGTACTTCGAACAACAGGTTTTTGTCTCACAAATGAGAATTTTCTTCGATAAAAGACTCTTTCTTTTCTTGAAATTTTACTTAAATCTTTCCGATCATAAATTATTTGCCCTTGAGTTGGTGATTCGAGTAAACCTATTATTCTTAATAAAGTTGTTTTACCACTTCCATTGGGACCAATGATAACAAAACATTCTCCTTTTTCAACCTCAATACTGATATCAGAGAGGACTTTTATTATTGATTTGTCTCCTTTGGAAAATTCTTTACTAAGATTTTTTACATTTAGTAGTTTCACTCTATTCAACTCTAGATTGTAGACGAGTCATTCCATAATTTACAATAAATGCTAATAATATAAGAATTACACCCAGTGCAATTGCCATTCCAAATTCTCCCATTCGTGTTTGAAGTACAATAGCAGTGGTAAATGTTCTCGTCTCCCACCTTATATTACCTCCAACAATCATCACTGCTCCAACTTCTGAAATGGCTTGGCCAAATGCAACCAAATAACCTGCTATAATAGATTTTTTTGATTGTTTTATCATTTCCCACCACAATTGTCTTTCATTCGCCCCTAATGAGAGAACAGTTTCTTTTAAAGCGGGATCAACACTTTCTATTGCCGCTTTTGCTGTCCCCATAATTATTGGAACTGCTAAAAGAAATTGAGCTATTATCATAGCTGTTGTAGAATATAATAATCCCAAGGCTCCAAATGGACCATTTCGAGAGAGTAATAAATATACTATTAAGCCCATAACTACGGGAGGAAAGCCCATAAATGTGTTTATCACATTTGATACTTCCTTTTTGCCTTTAAATTTTCTCAACCCTATAAAAGAACCAACGGGTAATGCTACTAAAGCTGCCAAAAAAGTTGATGTTAATGAAACTCTGAGAGAAACACCAATAATACCCCAAATTTCTGGATCAAAAGTGAAAATAAGTCGTAGCGCTTCTATAATTCCATCAATAATTTCATTCGACATTATTCTTTCTTAAATTCGTTTTTTTAACTTAACAAAATAAAAATTTTTAAAAAAACTAATGTTTTTTATATTGTTAAACCAGCAAATTCTGCTTGAAATGGAAGCCATATCGCGATTTCATCATTGGTTGTAGTGCAACTAGTAGTGTTATCACATGATCCAAAATTAGCATGAAATAAGACAGCACTATTTTTTGTATATGCATTAATTAGTGCTTGACCATAAGGGGACGTTAAAAACCCTACAAATCGGCAAGCTGAAAGAAATTTTACGTTTGGGTGTAAGACAGGATTCACTGGGATGGCACCATAAGGATTTAATAATAAATCCTCTCCAACTATAGATTCAGCTAAGATGTTTAATGACGTATAAGTATCATTAAAAGTTAGCCACGTACCTCTATCCACAAGAGTATATCCTTCATGGGCGGGATTAACATCTTCATATGTCATTAATAAAGTCTCTCCCATACCTTGCCCAGTCTCTGTATATTTATCTGGTTGTCCACTCCATCTTGTTTCAGCAACAACACCAATCTCAGCCCATAATTCTTTTTCCTTCGAATGCGTTCCAGAATCATCCCCTCTTGAGAAAAAAGTCATATTACCTGTATCGATGGCATCTCGTAATTTTGTCATAACAGTTGTTATATCATCTCCAGCTTGAAGTTTAGCTGGATTAGAAGAATGCCCAACAATAATATAATCATTATACATAATACAAGCACGATGAATTCCATAAGGAATCCCATCAACAATTAGACTAGCGTTTACAAAGTCGTCCTCTCGAGCTCTCGAATGAACAAGAATAACGTCGGCATTCCCATCTTTCCCATATTGCATTGCTGTTCCTGTACCAACAGACAAAACTTTGATTTGAATTCCTGTTTGGTCAGTGAACTTTGGAAGTAAATAATCTAATAGCCCTGAATCATATGTTGAAGTGGTAGTTGCTAAAGTTATCTTTTCAGGATTTTGCGCATTTAAGTAGTCTATTACAAAATATGTCCCAATTGAGCCTCCTGTAATAATTAAAACAGCTATTATAAAGGCTTTTTTATGCTCACTCAATATTGTTATTAAAGATCTTCGATTACTCATATTGTTTTCATTAATTTTTTTAATAAATTTATAAGATAGGAAAATCTTCTTTAAATTTAAACGTTATTACCAGTTATACATAACGAACTTTTAACATTTTTCTCTAAAATTTTGACTGTTATTAGAATATATCTCCAGATAAATATTTAGATTCCTAATAATCTTTATAGATCCAATAGATAATGAATTTTTATAAGAGAAAAAACTAGCTTTTATTTTTTGTTAGTTAATTCGTGAATTAGAAACTTAAATTACTTTATTCAAAAGAATTCTTGATTTATTCATTCTCATTTTATATTCTTTCTGTATATTTTTAATAAAAAGTTTCAAGTTATCATCGATTTTTTTAAATACTTCCAAATCACAACTTTCAAAAAGAGACACTAAATGATTAATTCCTGCTACTTCTTTATCACATGTATGTCCAAAACGAGGAGCCCGGCATTCATAACACACATTTAATGCAAACTCTTGAAGATTTTTTTCATTGAATTCTTTATTCAACATAAATTTGGCGCCTGCTTCGGAAGAGCCACATAAAGACGAACATTTTACTTTTATTTCAGTAAAAATCATATTATCGTTTAATTTAGATTGGAAAATAGGTTTCCCATAATAAATAGCAAAAGTATCAATTTCTGGAATTCCTGTATTATTTTCAAGAGAACACATTGTAGGAGCATGAATAACTCTTTTATTGATATTTTTTGCTTGTATATATAATCCAATACCTGGTAAAACTCCTAAAATTAAAGGCTTTTGGAGTTCTGCTAATTTTAGAATAATATCAGGATGTCGGGCATAAGAAACATAAATACTGCATTCTGGAATATGAAGATCTAAATCTTCTTCAATAAAAACATTTGAAGGAATGTCAGGAACTAAAATCCATATAGCTTCAAATACTTTCTTTATATTTTGAAATGCCCTTTCTCCATATTTTCCATCTGAAACTACGCCAACCATCAATTTGTCAGATATTTTCAAATTCTTCATTAAAACCATTTTTTTATATATTCTCTTTTATTACTACTGTTGTAGATATATTCCTTTTCCACACTATTAAAATTATAAATACAAGTATTGTAAGCATTATAGTCAAATAGATTTGAATTTCAGCGATGTTGAATAACCAGCAAATATTATTCGATATGTGGAAAAGCATAGTTGCAAATGTACTTCCTCTTGTACTGTTATAAATAAAAGTTAATATTATAGCCCCCAGAAAGAGCCCATAAAGCCATCCAAACAAGATATCTATACTATACCTGTAAAAAAACATTGGAGCGTGCCAGATACTCCAACCAAAAAATAAAATTATCGTTGAAATCAAAGAGTTATACTTTTCTTGTAATTTAGGTAAAGCATATCCTCTCCATCCTATCTCTTCAAATATACCATATGAAATCGCTCCAACCCCGATCCATATAAGTAGTGAGGGAACATCTGAGATACCATTACTTATAAGATAAGCGCCTAAATCGACAAGATTTCCTGTAAAAGCAAAATTTAATAATATTGTTAAGATTAAAAAAGCTGGCATAAGTAAAGCAGAAAAAAGAAGCCAAAAAATACCAATTCTCCACTTTGTAATTGAATCTTTAAGTTTTTTCAGCCCTTCTTTTTTATTTGAGATAAATGCTACGATAATAGCAGAAATTGTAGGTCCTAATGGACCCAGAAAGTGCCAATTTATATTCACCGATAGAATGCCTAAACCAGTTAATACTAATGGTAAAACTAACAACCATGTTGATACTCCAGCAATTATAAAATAACTTGCTAATGGATACTTTCTTATGATCTTTATCTTGTTTTCACCGTATTCACTATTTCAAATTTATGATAATTTCCATTTTGCCTTATCTTCTTATTAGAGATTACTCTTTAACTAATTCTATCGCCCAATTTATTGCTTGTTCTTTAGCTGACTCCGGTTGATTTTTTAATGGGGATTGAAACGAAATATGTCCCATTAATTTAGCACTTCTTAAAGCATCCTTAAATCTGTTCATAGCTAGTACTCCATTTCCCTCTGAAGTTGTCCAGAGAGCTATTTTTTTTCCTTTAAAGTCAAATTTGCTTAAAAAGGAACGAATAGGTGGAGAATACGTCCACGCCCATACAGGAGTCCCTAAAAAAATTATATCATAATCGAGAGGATTTTTATCAAAATGCTCTAGTTTAGGTTTTATTTTCATTGTGGCTTGATAACCTCCCCAAAAGTATTTCATACCACTGTCAGCTTTAAGTTCTTTCACAGGTTTTAACTCTAGAATATCTGAATTTGTTGACTCGGCTATTGCTTGAGCAATCATTTTTGTATTCCCTGTAAGAGAATAATATACAACTAAAACTTTTTTCATATTTCATAAACCTCTTTTTTTATAATTCCCTTGGTTTTAAACCTTCACCAATTATTTCAAAAGCAAAATCAACAACATCATCGGGTTCAAGATTAAAAGTTTTTCGCACCATATCTTTAGACTGTATTAAGTCTTGAATTAATCCTCTTGTAAGAGTAGAGAGAATATATCCAATTAAAGCCGGATTTTTATCAGATCGAATGGCTTTGGTCTTTATTGCATCATTTAAAATCTTTATAAAAATATCTCTATATTTATAACTTAAATTAGTGTATTCCTTTTCTATATCGGTAAGTTCTTTTTTAGGTTTACTCGTGATATCAGGTAGTTTTATTCCAATATCATGAAAAATCAAGGCATAGTTTGGATATTTCTTTGTAAATTCATAGAAAGCATATCCTATTGCCAAAAGTTGCTTTAAACCAGGAGCTTGCTTTTTTGTAAACGCTACAGTATTCTCTATCATCAAATTGTAAGCTTTATTTCCAATTGAAATATATAATTCTTCTTTTGAATTATAATAGTTATATAATGTCCCTTTACTGTATTCAGCTTTATTAGCTATTTGTTCCATAGTGGTATTTTCAAATCCTTGAGAGAAAAATAGCTTTTCTGCTGCTGCAATAATGATTTCTCTCGTTTGTTCCCTTTCTCTTTCTCTTCTATTCTTAGTGGGGCTTAATTTTTCTTGATTTGATGAATTCATATTTTTTACCTTATTTTAATAATTGACTTATGTTCATTAATTGACCAAGGGTCATTATAGAATTAATATTTATGATCATATTTAAACTTTTGGTCATTAAGTGACCAAAGGTCAAAAAGATTTATTTCTAATTCTTCTCTAATCTTGTATCAATTTTCTTATATAAGAAGTATTTTGGGGAAAATTTTTTAATAATCGATTTTTTTTAAGATTTTCCTTTAGTATCCAATTAATATCATTATCATCAGCTTTAGCTAATTTTTCCATATAATTGAACCCAATTCCAGGAATTTCTTTAACAATTACACTTAAACTGTATCCAAGGCCTTTTTTCATAATTTTGAATGATTCAGAGATCCTTTCAATATGATCTGCTTTAGAAATTGTTTTAAATATTTGTTTATAAATATCTAAAGCTTTTTCAGCGAGATTTTTATCTCTCAATAGATTGGGTTCAGCTAATCCTGCCGCTAAAGCTCTTATCTCAAGCCAGTTTTGGATATTAATCCATACTTTAAGTTCTTCTAATATTTTATGTGGATTAGACTTAATCATCCGCCATAAAGCCATGGCAACGGCTTCTCTTACTCTCCATCTAGAATCACTAGCGAGAATCTTTAATTTTGCTATTATTTCATCTTGAAGATTCTCATTACGAAAAATAAAAGAACCTAACCCGATAGTTCCACAAAATGTTAAAAATTCTCTTGGATTATTAGTTGGAGCATC
The DNA here is from genome assembly GCA_048941185.1 of Promethearchaeota archaeon. Classification (GTDB taxonomy): domain Archaea; phylum Asgardarchaeota; class Lokiarchaeia; order Sigyniarchaeales; family SOKP01; genus Loki-b32. Next base: position 21,769 of record JBHLNW010000018.1, on the reverse strand, counting down.
TTGATCAGAGATTCTTATTAAATTATTTAATAAAGACCATAAAAAATGATCAAACCTTTTTGGAAGCTCGATTATGACGTTTCCAAAAGCAAATGCCATTTCTAGATTTGCTCTTCGTCCAGGAAGGTTACTGTGGTTAATGATGTATTCAAATATCTGTTCTTGATCTTTGATATTTAAAGAATTCTGGAAAATTAGTCGAAAATCTTGTTCATGTTCTTGTATTTTTCTCAAAATTATCAAAATCTTTATTATCTAAATTAAAATTTAATTTTTTAATTTTATTAATGATAGAATTATTAAGATAATTAGAATCATTATATAACTAACTATTGCACTCAAAAGTAAATTAAAAAAGAAAAAATAATAAAAAACAGTTTAAGGTAAAGTTACTTTCCCACTATCTTCATCGAGGTTAAGAATTCCCTTTACAGCCAGTTGTTTTATGGTTCTAACTGCCATTATTGGTGGGACATCAAGAAGTTTTTTCAGATCATCCAATTTGGCTTCTCCTTTATCCATAATAGTAGCAATTATATCAACCTCATGTATTTCTTCGTCCGAATTCTCGATTAAAAAGGATGTAAAGAAATTTTTCTGCCTCATTTGGTTAATGTTGGATTCTAACTCATCCATCTTTTTCTGATAAGTATTTTTTAGCTCTACTTCACGGTTTTCATTCTCAACTGTTTTTTGATCTAATGTTGTTTTTTCCTCTTCTTTAGTTGTAATTTTTTCATTTACCGCACCAAGCTTCTCCTCAAGTTGAGTAAGTTCAAATGCCGGCTTTTTTAAATCATTAACATTGATCTCCAATGTACTCGTTAATTCGACAATTTTCGAATTTAGCTCATCTTTTTTTGATTTTAATCCTTCGATGGTTCTATCTAATTCTTCCGATTTTGTTCTTAATTCTGTTAATTCTGAATTTTGAGCAGATAATTTTTCTTTAATGCTTTCTTCTTCCTTTTGTTCCGCTTGCATAAAACGCCATGCTTCTTTTAATTGAGAAAGTACTTCTTCGTTATTTTTTTGCAAAACCTGCCAATAAGTATCATAAGCTGTTTCAAACTGCTCAATTAGAGCTAAAATATCTTGAGAGCCCATTAGAAATCAACCTCCTTTTTTAATGTAACTGTTCCTGTTGCCTCATTATATTCAATTGGTCCATTTTTCTGAACTATTTTCTGGAGGATATTTCTTGCTACATCCTCCCTTAAACCCATAGCCTGGACAATTCCTTTTAATTCAAGAGTAGTGTTTGGTTGTAATGATTGTATAAGTTTTAATTGAGCTGACTGGATATATCCTGCTTTAATTAAAGATTTCATTGCTGCTGCTCGCATAGCATATGAACTACTAAATTTCTCTTTCTTATTATATTCTTCTTGTAGTTGAGTTTCAAGTTCTCTCATTTTATTATTGAATTTCTCTTGAAGATCTTTTAGCTCTACAATTCTATTCTCTAATTCACTTAATCGACTACTCCGATTTGCTAATTCTTCTCTTCGTGCTATTATTTTTGTTTGAGTTTCATTTAATTTATTTTGTGTCTCCTGGATCTTATCGAGCAGACTTTGTCGCTGGGTATTCAGTTCAGCATTATTCTCCTCTAATGAGGTAATATCACGTTGATTTTGCGAGATCTTGTTTTTCAATGAATTAATTTCATCATCATTAGATTCGATGGTTTTTAAATCATTAGTTTTAATTTCTTCGAGTTTCCCAATTTGTTCAAGTAAGTTGTTGGGTTGAGTTTGTAATTTAGGGATTGAATCTGAATTTAGTCTATTAAGTTCTTCTATAATTGAGAGTATTTTCTTTAAAGATGATTTAGTATCTGTAATACTCATATTTTATCTCCTCTAAAAAAAGTTTTATAAAATTCTTATAAAATAATAGTGTTAGTATTATTAAATTTTGATTTTTAGTAACTTGAAAAAAGACTAAATTTGTTTAGAAATATCTTCTATGAATTTATTTTTGCTGAGGGGACCATATGGAAGATTTCTTCTTTCTATGACTATATTTAAATTCTCTATTAATTTTTCAGCAAAATAATCGAATTTAAAAGGAAATCTTGGATTAGTTTGGTAATATTTTTTTAAGAAAACATTGATTAGATCTATTTTATGCTTTGGTTCTTCCATTTCAAAGAGTCCTGGATCTGTATCTAAAAGTGAAGCACAGACTGAAGCAATGTCCTCAAGGTGACTCCCCTCAAAAGCTTCTTCAAAATCAACTGCATATAAAACACCTTCATTAGGATCAAAAATGAAATCTCTAAGCCTAGTATCTCCTTTACAGAGGACATATTTCTTTTTTGCTTTATATCTTTTTCTTACAAAATTCTTTTCATGTAATTGAGCAAGAAATTCAGCAAGCTTCTCGATACTATTGACAATTTCACTTCTTCCCTTTGAATCAAGTTCTTCAAGACTTTTTGTTCCTTTTAATTTTTCATTAATAAAATCACATAAATTAGTACCATTAATTTTTTCAAGGACTAAATAGGGCTTCTGAAAAAATAAGATTGTTGGAACGTGGAACTTCTGATTTTTTAATCTATTTAAAATATTAATTTCATTAGCAATGTTTTTGGTTCGAAATATTTTAATAACTACTTCTTTCGCTAATTTTGACGGCTTTTTATCAAAAACTATACTAATTACAGAATTTTTCTTACTTGGCAGTTCAGTTACTTCAATATTATCAGAATTAAGTTCAGGAATTTGATGTTTTAAATCTTTGATCATTCTACTTTGTATCTTCTGGAGAGCCATTTTTCGGGGGTGAAGATTTAGTTAGACTCTTAATAAGCAAATAATAATAGCAATATTTATAACTATTTATAAATAATTGGTCAATATTTTAAAAAAGAAATATCCTAGAATCTTTATCTCTATATTTTAATTTTCTAATTTCCTGATTTTCTTTACTAAATCATTTAAATAAAGATTGCCCATCCCAAGTTTCACTAGTTTGGAGAAAAATAATACTAAAGCAAATCTCATTTCTTGAATTTCAACATAATTAGCACAAATTTTTTGATTATTTTCTAATTCTAAGTACATTTTCTTTAAACTACTCAATTTTCTTTCACTTCGGACTTCAAATTCTTTAATTATTGAAAAGAGAGTATTACTGGGAAGTGAGGAATATAATATATGGCCATCAGTAGTAAACATCCCTGAACCAAGAATTTCCTTGTCGTCAACAAAACTTCTTAATAACTTGATAATCTCCTGAAATAATGGCATTGAACTAAGTTTGGCAGTTGGATCATCCGGTTCTGCCTCGGCAGTTTCAGTACTCTCAAAAAATTCCATATGAGAAAATTCAAAATCAACTATTTGATATCCACGGACTTTAAAATTCTTATCTACAAAGACTTGAAAACCATGTTTACAAACAGGACCAGAAGGTATTGAAACTGTTGTTAAATGTTTAGCTTGGTTAATAATTCTTGTTGGAATCTTAAGTTCCTTCTTAGCCTTACACGTAGGACATATAACGAGGATTTCTTGTTGTTCTTCCTTTGAAAATAACTCATCAGTGTCAATCATATGCTTCTGTTAGTGTATTTTATTCCAATTTTATATTTATATCATATTATTACAGATTTTAATATATTTTCTTTTAGATAATAATAATTATCCTACTTAAATTGATTCTATTATAAAGCAAATTTTATTTTTGAAATATTTAAATTTAAAAGAGCTTCATTCCTTTTACGACAAGCATTACATTTTTCACAAGGCTGCTCTCCGTCACTATAGCAGCTCCAAGTCCATTCTAATGGAACTTCCAACCTCTTAGCAAGTTTAATCACATCTATCTTCGTCATTTTTGCTAATGGAAACAAAAAATTCAACGAATCCATTTCTTTTTTATGTTTTCCTTCGTTGATAAGTTTTTCAAGAGATTTGAAATAATTTGGAGCGGCATCAGGAAAATTATCAGGATCCACTGCTATATGACCTCCTATAATTAATTCATAACCATATACTTCAGCATAATACGCTGCAATTGAGTAAAAGACAAGATTACGAGAGGGTATAAATCCTTCAGGGGCATCTACTGCACTAGGTACGGGAAATCCTTCGATACGTAAATTAATTGATTCCTTTATAAAAGGTAGAGGGACTTCGATCAATTTAATCTTTAAATTTTCAGCAAGTTTTAAAGCTGCTTTTTTCTCATTTTCAGGGCGGAGATCGTAGTTAAATGAAATAGCTATTATACTATAACCTTTATGATGAGCCCAATAAAGAGCAACAGCAGAATCTATTCCACCAGATAATAAGACAATCGCCTTTTTTCCTTTCTCGCTCAGTTCTGGAACCATTTTTGCATTTATTGCTGCCTTAATTGCATCATCTAATTCTGAAATTTTATAACCTAACGTTTCTGCAACAATATTTCCATTTGAAGTAAGATCGCATTTCATAATATCAATCATTTCTTTACATATTCCAAACTGTTCTGGAGCATCTTCAAACCTAATATTATTGATCCGTGGAGGAGGTATATTAAAACCCAAACTAATCATAATTTTTACAACCAATTCGATTAAATCAAGCATGTTTATTACTTTTGGACCTACAAGATCATAAATTTGATTGTTTTTTCCTTTCCCTTCAGCAGCAGCTAGAAATGCTTCTACGGCATCTCTAATATATATAGGTTGCATTGGAATTGTACCATCTCCAGCCACATCAACAATTCCTTTTCCGATCTGGTTTATCATTTCTGGTATTAATTCATCATTAGGTCCTAAGATATAGGAAGGTCGAAAAATGATATATGGAACCTTTCCTTGCATTAATATTTGTTCCGCTTCACTTTTTGAATAAAAGTATGCATTATTGGCCCATTCTTCTTTCCCATATCTATCCACACCCAAACCTGAAGGAAATATTATTCGAGAAACATTAACTTCATAAGCAGCTTCAACTAAGTTACGCATCCCCTCAATATTAACACTTTTGAAGAGTTCTTCAGGACCACACACAACACCCCTAAAATGTATAATAGCTTCAGCACCATCTAAAGTTTTTTTAAGAGATACTAAATCGAAATCTTTGATAATGATAGCTTTAGCCCCAAGCGATTCTACTTCTTTAACAGCATCATCTCTTCGAACAATACCTATAACTTGCCATCCCTTTTGAATCGCTGCTTTTATGGTATGTTTCCCTAGATATCCATTCGCACCGGTAATAACTAATTTTTTATGTTCCATTAAATGAGCATCCCATAATTTATCATTTAAATTTAAACTCATACTTTTTAGATATTAAATATTTTTTGAGAAATTTAATTTTTTGATATAATTCATTCTAATCTAATGAAAAATTCTTTCATATTTATTGTTTTGAAGCATAAATTATAAAAATACCAAACAGCTTAAACTATACAAAAACTATTAAATTATAGAACGTACATTGGGGGCAATCTTTTTATGGGATTCAAAGTGATTGTTGAGTCAACAGACGCTAAATTTAGTGCTAGCCATTTTTTAAAAAAGCCTCTTCAATGTACAAGGCTACATGGTCACAATTATTATGTTTCTGTTGAAATAAGAGATAGTCTTGACAATAACCATTTTGTTGTCGATTTTACTGACTTAAAGGAAAAATTAAATTCAATAGTTAAACCAATGGACCATTATGTTTTGATACCGACAAAGTCAGAAGAATTAGAAATACGAGAAGAAAAGGAATATGTAGAAATCATCGCATCTAAAAAAAGATATGTCTTACCACGTGAAGATGTATTCTTTTTACCATTAGAAGCTACAACGAGTGAACTCTTGGCAAAATATATTCATAATAAATTAAAAGAAATATATAGCAACAAAAATATTGCAGTAAGAGTAGGAGAAAGTAGAAGTACTATGGCTGTGTTTGAGGATTAAATTTTGAAATTACAAATTTGATCCTAGGTGGAAAAAATAATAAATTGAACATGTTCAGCTAAAGTAATATATTTTTTATGAAGTATTAAAAATACAAATAAAAACAAATATTTATTTCATTTTAATGTTGACTGAGAAAACATATAAATTAGGAATTTTTCACGGTATTGGAACGGAAACAGAGATGTTAACTCAAAAGTTCGTTGGTAACCTCATTAATAATGAGGAATTTTGCAAGGCATGTGAAGTATTAGAACAGAATGTTAAGTGTGATAAATGCCGTGAGTATGTTAAAAGTTTTGCTAGTTCAATCTATTTCTATGAAAAAGTAGGACAAAATGTACCTGAATTTATTGAAGAACCAGAAGAATATCTTCCTAAAAATCTTCCCCCGGTTGATTTTTTAATGGTTGTAGGAATTCACCAAGATTTACTGTCGGGTCTCCCTTATTATTTAAAGAATAGCGGAATAAAGGCTGTTATTATCCCTATAGAGGATCCTAAATGGGTACCTGCTGGATTACAAGTACAAGTATTAGAAGAATTCGAAAAATATGGTATTCAAGCAGCATTTCCTAAACCTTTCTGCTCTCTAAGTAAAGATTTAAATGAATATAACAAAATTGGTTTTCATTTAACAAAAAACCATGATTTAATTGATGAATTTATAGAATATTTTAAAATAGGAGAACCAATTGTCTCATTTCTATTAAGTAAGGATGGAGAATCAATTGAAGATACATGTGTCATCCAAAGTGCTCCTTGTGGAAGTACTTATTATATTTGCCAACAATTAAAATCCAAGTATTTTAAGAATGGAAAAAGTGGAGAACTTTCTTTAAACGAAAGAATAAGTAAAGCTCATCATGCTTACCCTTGTAATGCATCAATGGACCAAGATTCTATACTCAAGGATTCCATATTGCATGTTGGTGGATATTTAGTCCGAAATGCAATTAGACGAGAGCTCAACCTCGAAGAACAAGTAGGTCAAAAACTTGTTTATGTTATAAAATAGGTAATTTGTTCTTGAATCTTTCCTTAACTTTTCAAGCTATTAATATATTATAAAAATTAAAAAAAAAGATATATAGAATGGAGAATATTAGTTTAGGTGTGGTTATTCGAGAAGCCATTGTTCTAAACTTTATCCTCCTTTTTCTATATTTGAATTTAGAGATTTCAACCCTCGATTGATTCTCCTGTCATCTTATTTTCAGCCCAATTCATAGATTTCCACAGTTTCAATGGGATATAAACCGCTAAGATTTGGCATATAATTAGGATGATCTTCGTCAAAATCTGGTTTAAAAAGGCATTTCTGGTGAAATATTACCATTCCTGGTGCACCAGCGGTTTCGGCATAACCAAGTTCGACTGCATGTTCGGTTATAGTTCCATAACCGATGCCATGAATATCAAATGAAATGAAATTACTAAAAAGAGATATGCATTGGGGTATATCTGCTCCAGGGTAAGAGATGATGAATTTCATAAGTACAGTATAATCAATATATCCATCCATTCCTTCACCCAGTACGGCTTGAGGTTTACCGGAGACACCAAAAAAATAGGATATCGTTTCCATGTAGTTATATACCGTTAAAGGCGCGTTCTTTACATCTAAATGCAAAGTTATTAAAGCTGTTCCATCATTTAACTCCCTCTCCTTGAGATACCCATCTATTATAGTGTCTCCTACTACCAAGCTATTTTCATATACTAAGTCATTTACAATACCCCCAATTCCGGCTTTAGGACGGGGGAATCCCATTTTGCATGCTAACCAACTATCTCGGCTGAAAAAGTCAGGAAAAGCCCAATTTTGTTCTCCCCCGGGAAAAGCCGCATAATTTGGATCTAACCAATCCTCTATCGGTCTTTTAGTAACTTCAAGTGCTGCAACGGAAGATGTAAAATTGAAAATGAGAATTCCTAGTGCTGCTAATATTAACAATTTCGATATTTTTTTCATTTTTTTCCAACTTATTTTCTTTTTTCTAAAAATTTCAAAAATTATACATAACAAAAAAAATTAAAAAAAGCATATAGAATGGAGGAATAGTGGTTTAGGTGTGGTCATTCGAGAAGCCATATATCTAACCTTTTTCCTCATTTTTCTATATATAAATTTAGAATTTCAACCCTCAATTGTTAATTTTCTCCATTAAATTTCATAAATTTCTACAGTCTCCAGAGGCCATAGGTCACCGTAAAAGGGGTCGTATTTTGGGTGGTCCTCTTTAAGATTAGGTTTAAAAAGGCAGATTTGATGAAGTTCTACCATTGCTTCTGCTCCAGGTGTATAGCCAAAATTAGCTGCATATTCTGTTAAAGTACCATATCCAATACCATGGATATTACAAGAGATATAATTATCCCAGACACCAAGTACAATTGGTAGTGGTGCTCCAGGGTAAGGGATAATAAATTTAATAAGTACTTTGTAATCAATATAACCATCTTCTCCAGCTCCTAATATTGCTTGTAGTTCAGGTGTCCAGCCAAAACAATAAAATAGTAAATCATAAATATTATACATGGTTAAAGGCGCATTTTTTACATCTAACTGTAAAGTTACCAAAGCTGTTCCATCATTTAATGCTCTCTCTTTGATATTTCCATCAATAATAGTGTCTCCAATTACTAAACTGTTTTCATACACCATGTCTTCAACAAAAGAGCCAAAACCACATGTCTCATTGTCACAAGGCCAAGGAAATCCCATTTTAGCTACAAGGCCTGTATATGGACTTACAAAATCAGAGAAAGCCCAATTTTGTTCACCCCACCAGAAAAAGTTCCAATTAGGAGTTAGCCAATCATCTAAGGATCTTTCGGTCACGTCTTTTTCATTTGCTGCTACTACTGGTATAACACTGAGAATGATGATTCCTAGTATACTCAAAATAATCAATTTTGGTAAAATCTTGGATCTATTCATTTTTCTTTCAACTTAAGTTCCTTTTTCTAAATTTTTTTTTATTTTTTTTTTGTTTGGTGTTATAGCAGTTAAAATTTGTGATTGATTTTGTTAACGTGCCATAACATATATTGATTGGGACGTTTCGTATTTAAATGTTATGATCAAATTTAAATATTCTATGTCGCTATATATTATATAAGAATAAGATTAAATAACGTTCTATAAAGATTAAAGCAATCAAGATTAATAACAAATAGAAATAAGTCTTTCTAAATAACATAAATAAAATTCAAATAAATACTTAATATCCAATTTTTAAATTAGTCTGAGAAATAAGGTAGATATGAAAGCTAGTAAAAATTTTGGAGAGGAATGGGATAAATTAATAGCAAAGCATAAGTTACGTTTTGATATCTGGGCTATCCTTGAACTTCATAATGAATTAAATGTAACTCAAATTACTCATTATTTAGAACATAATAAATCTACTGTAGCTAGACATCTCAAGTTAATGGAAAAGGATGGGCTTCTTATATCTAGTATTGGCGAACAACCTGTAAAAGGTAGAATCCCTCCAAAGATCTACAAAATCAACCCAAAATTTAAAAAAAAGGAAATTAAATCTGATGAACCAGATTTTTCTGAAGATCCTGAAAAACTTCATCAATTTTTTAAAAGAGAAATTAATAATTATCGAAACCTAAGCTATAATATTACACAGTTACTAGAATATCTAGATCCTTTATTAGATCTTCTTCAAGATCAGCTAGGTGATATTACAAAAGCAAAAAATACCTATGACCAATTCTTGTCCTATATTGATGAGCCAGTTTTTTTATATTTTGATAAAAAACGGGCTCAGAAACTTATAGATTTACGTACAGAATATGTTTTCAAATTACATAAACTCGCAATGGAAGAAGAGTTAGATACTGAGGAAGCTTTTGTATACTTTGATATGTCTTTACCACTTGCAGCTCTATTTGAATTAAAAAGAAAAATTAAACGAGCTCATATAGAGGATCAATTAATAGTTAAGTTAGAAACCTTAATTAAGAATACATAAGTTTAGTATTTTTTTATCTTTCACTTTTTTCTGCTTTTATATGAATTAGCTATAGAGGAAGATTTAAATACTGAAGAGGCTTTTTTTGTTTTAACAAATCTTAATCCTAGTAGCTGATTTGAATTAAAAAAATAGAACTAAAAATAAATATTACACATTAGATAAGCAAAGGTTCAAGTTTGTGTCAAATAATAATATAAAAGTTTTCTTTCATGTAAAGCAACTTAAGGATGAGAGTAAATTTAAAGAAGCTCTCCAAATTATTAATGAACTGGAGAAAAAACATAATTATACGACTGAAGAGAAATTTGAAATTTATCTTCTGAAGAGTTCCCTTCTTTTTGAACTCGGGTATTTTAATGAGTTTTTTAAATATATTGATTTAGCAGATAAAGAGAGATCTCAAATAAAAGATAAACTTAAAATCTTCGATTTTCTCGTTTTGAAGAGTAAACAGTTACTACTTCGCGAGGAGAATGATGAGGTACTTAAGATTCTTACTAAAGCTGAACAAATGCTTAATAATTTGTCCTTAATAGAATTTAAAGAGAAAAATGCTATTATACTTCTATATAAAGCACGTTATTATTTTAAAACAGGTGATTTTAAACGTTCAATAGAGTATGTTTATAATGTTTTAAAAATTGCAAAAGAAATTAAAAATAATATGCTTAGATTACAAGCTGTAAAGTTGTGTTGTTTTAATTATAGTAACAAGGGTAATCATAAAAAAGCTCTCGAAATTGGTAATTTTTATTTAGAACTCGCAAGGAAAGAAGATAATAAACAAGAAATTATCGGTGCTCTTAATGTTTTAGGAATGACTCTTACTGAAAAAGAGGAATTATATCAAGCATTAGATTATTTGAAGCAAGCTTTATCAATATGTGATGAAATAAGTAGTTTTAAAACAGCTGCTGTTCTTACTTCTCTTTTTGATTTATATCTAGAAATGAATGATTTTGGTCAAGCTGAGCAATGCCTAAATCGTTTAAAAAAAATTAAAAATCAAAAAGATTTTAGGTGGTTTGACGATGCATTTCGTCTTGGGAAGGCAGAATTCTTGAAAAAGAAACCTCAACCTATTGCAAAAATAAAAGCAAGAGAGATTTTTAAGGAAATTGTTAATGAAGAGGGGACATTCCCTGAATTTAACTATGTTTCTCTGATAGGTCTGTGTGATTCATATTTAAAAGAGGCAAGCAACACAAACGATTTAAAATTATTAGATGAACTTCATCCTTATCTCACTCAATTAATGGATATTGCCATTAATCAAGAGTCTTACTGGTTAATAGTTGAAAGTTATTTATTTCAAGCCAAACTGAAACTAATAATTTTCGAATTCGATGAAGCTCAAGACTTTTTAGAACAAGCTTTATTTTCTGCTGAAAAATATAGTCAAGACAGATTGAGAAAGAAAGTACTGAATGAACAGAATAAATTATCAAGAAATTTAGATAAATGGGAAAGATTAAAAGCTTCAGGAGCAAAAATGTCAGACCGTATGGAATTAGCTCATGTAGATGAGCAAATTAGAATTTTGCTCCAGAAACGCAGATATTTAAAATCAATTAATATCCAAACATCTTAAATTTTAAAATTACATTCTTGAGTTTTAAATTCTGATTTTATATAATATCAAGAAGGAAGTCCTATTTAGAGGAGGTTGTTTATTAAAAATAAAAATATTATTAAAAATTCAATAATAGAGCCTAGGAAGAGATTCATTCTTTTATACACTATAAATGTTAAGTTCTAATTGAAGAGTGAACAATCATAACATAGGTGAGAAAATATTACAACTATAGCTTGTTCATCATCTATTTGTGAAATAGAGGAGGAAGAAAAGGAATCTTTTTTTGAAGAGAAATTCTGGTATTTTATAATTCCTGCAGCGATTCTACTTGGAATTTCAATTCTTGTAGAATTTGTGTTTGAAAATGTAATAATAGCACAGATCCTAGCAATTACTTCAATCCTGCTTTCTAGTTCTGGAATAGTCAAAGAAGCTATAGAAGATCTGAGTAAAAAGAAAATTACTGCAAACTTATTAATGCTTATTGCTGGTGTTGCTTCTTTTTTTATATTACATGGGCAAGAGGGTGCAACCGCCCTATTATTATATGCTATTGCAGAAAGGTTAGAGGAAATAACAACAGATAAGTCAAGAAATGCCATAAAAGAATTGCTAGAACTTGCTCCTGATGATGCCCTACTTAAATCTGAAAACGGATACATAAATATCCCTTCCAAAGAAGTAAAAGTAAAAAACATCATTGGAATAAAACCAGGTATGAAAGTGCCTTTAGATGGTGTTATCATAAAAGGAAGTTCATATTTTGATGAAAGCGCTATTACTGGTGAATCAGTCCCAGTTTTTAAGCAAGAGGGTGATGAAGTATTTGCAGCGAGTTTAAATGCTGATAGTTTTATAGATATTGAGGTAACAAGGGAGAGTACAAACACTATTGTTGCTCAAATTGCAGAAAGTGTACGAATTGCTCAACAAAATAAAAGCAAACATGAAAGATTTATTGAAAAATTTGCAAAATATTACACTCCAATTATCTTACTTTCTTCGATTTTAGTAATGATTATCCCTCCATTATTTGGATTCAACTTTTATAATTGGTTTTATCGAGGTCTGGTTTTATTGGTAGTTTCATGTCCATGTGCTTTGACATTATCAACTCCTTTAGCAAATATTGCATCTTTAACAAAACAAGCTCGAGAAGGTATTCTTGTCAAAGGGAATAAATTTATTGAAAAACTAGAAGATATAGAGGTTTTTGCGTTCGATAAAACGGGGACTTTAACCGAAGGTAAGTTAAAAATATTTGATATTATTCCTTATAATGGAGCTAATAGATCTGATATTATCAGTATTGCTGCTAGTTTAGAAGCTCTTTCAGAGCATCCTATTGGAAAAGCAATAGTGAAACAAGCAAAAGATATGGATTTACCGTTTCATTCTGTTGATAATTTTGAAGTAGTAAAAGGAAAAGGTATAAAAGGTCATATTAATGATGAAATATTTTATGTAGGGAGTCAAAATTTTATTGAGGATTTGAATTATGAACTTCCTATAGAAGATATAAAAAACATTGAAATTTCTGGAACAATCCCCATTCTTTTAGGAAACCAACAACATATATTAGGCATAATTACGATTAGAGATGTATTAAGGGTTTCTGCTCCAATATTGATTAATGGGTTAAAAAAGAGAGGGTATGAGACGGTTTTAATTTCTGGAGATAATCAAAGAGTATGCAATTCAATTGGGGCTTGTTTAGACATTGATCAAGCTTATGGCGAGCACTTACCAGACCAAAAACTAGAAGAGATAAAAAATCTCAAACAAAAGTATAAAGGAGTAGCTATGGTTGGAGATGGTATAAACGATGCTCCTGCATTAGCACTTGCAGATTTAGGAATTGCTATTGGTGCCTCTGCTACAGATATTACATTAGAAACAGCAGATATAATTGTGATTGGGGAAGATTTGAAAAAAATTCTTACTTACATAGACATAGCTAGAAAGACAAATAAGAAAATAAGACAAAATATTTGGACGTCAATTATTGTAAAAGTATCTTTTGCAATTCTGACTGTTATCGGGCTTATGACGCTGTGGCTCGCAGTAGGAATCGGAGATATGGGGGTTTCTATTCTTGTATTGTTTAATAGCCTGTCAATATTTAGATATAGATTCCAATATAAGGAAATATCTGCAGAAGAAATAGAAAACAAAGCTAAGTTAATCATATGCGATAATTGTCAGACAAAGGATATTATTCCCCAACACCATGGTCGAGATATGATCCAGAAAGGAGATAAATTAATTTGTTGGAAAAATATTCTTAGCAGTGAGGAATTGGAAACCTGCGATGAGGAATTACCACTCCACTGTCCGTATTGTGAAAATAAGATGGAATTAAAATAGTTTCTTATTTTTTCGTTCTTTGCAACTTTTCTTCTAGAACTTCAATTTCTTCCCCTAAAAGTGCCTCAAGATATTGTTTTTTTCGGTTATCACCCATAAAAAACGTGAATCCTGCTTTAATGGCAACATCTATATTATCCGTGGCAAATGTGGCATAATCATCATCCGTGCCCCCGTCATCATAGAGTGTTATGCCCCATTCTTTCCATTGTTTAAATCTTTTTAGGAGGTCTTCGAAAGTTTTTATGAAGTCATCAATAGATTTTGCACCAGAGGTGATCCATTTATTTCTCCATGTAGTTATATAGATTTTTTTAGAAATTATAATCACTTTTTTCGAGAATTGATATTTGATTTTTTATTTATTATTAGATCATTATAAAGAAAAATAAAATTAATTTGTCTTATTCTTCTGATTTTTTTTTATTTGCCATTTATTATACCAATACTTAACAGTTTCGGGTTTAATGTCAATTCCAAATCTTTCTTTATGTATTGCTGCTATGCTAGAATTTGACATTTTTTTATTGATAAGTCTTTCTAAAATCCTCAGGAGGAAGTGGATGGCACTAAGAGATTGATTTAAATATATAAAAAAAGAGTTATGATCCTCATTGATAGGTTTTACTGGTAAATTTCATTATTTACAGGCGTAAAGAATGGAATACTTTTTATACAGAAAAAAATAAGCACATTCCATGATCAAAACTGATCATTCTATCTACTATAAATTAGAGGAAAAAAAATGCATAAGAAAACAATAAAAATTAGTTTGATACTTACTGTACTACTTCTATCCACGTTCTTTTCTATTGCAGTAATTACCTTCGTTCAAGCCAAAAAAAAAACATACACTAGTGGACCTGTGTATATAGATGAAACAGTTCCAGGTATGACCTGGATGGATTGGAGCGCCCAACCGTGGCTAAAGGGATCAGGTACTGAAGAAGATCCTTACATGATAAAGAATGTGGTCATAGATGCGGGAGGTTACTTTTTCTGTATGTTGATAATGAATTCAGACGCCTACTTTAAAGTAATGGATTGCACTTTTTCTAATACTGGTCCCTATGGTTCCCCAGATGGGAGACATGCTGCTTTAATATTGGTCAGCGCCCAAAATGGTGTACTTTTCAAAAATGAAATCTTTGATTGCGGGTCCCCAGAGAGCGGTACAGGAAGCGGAATTGCTTTAATTGCCTCCTTTAACAATAAAATTCAAAAAAATCTATGTCATGACAACGGAGGTCCAGGTATTTATCTCCAGTACTCCAGTAACAATATAATACGACAGAACTTGTGCGAACGAAACCAATGGGGCATCATGGTTTCAGAAGGGTCAAACAATAACGAAATTACAAAAAACGAATGCTACGAGAATTTAGCATATGGAATTCATTTGTGGGGCGATTCAAACGGAAACACGGTGTCTAAAAATCTCTGCAGCAATAACGGAGGATCGGGTATTATTCTTGAAGGGTGTTATAGTAATATGATTGTTGACAACGACTGTAGCGGTAATTCAGCGCCAAATATTTATCTTAGATACTCCAACGATAATTTACTAACCGAGAATTTGTGCACTGGGAGTTCATGGGGCATCGTAATTAGATGGTCTCACAATAACGATGTAGTTAATAACGAATGCGTTGAAAACGGGGAGGGAATTGTTTTACAAGAGGATTCCGCTGATAACAGAATAGTGAACAATATCTGCGTTAATAATTTAGAGAACGGTATTATATTGATTTTTAGCGCGAATTACAACGTTATTGATCACAACGATTTCTCGGGAAACGGCCTATCAGGCATCTCGGTACAATATTCAGAAGGAAACAGTATAACTGGTAATACCTGCGACGATAACGGCGAGCAAGGCATCTACATAAAAGATTACTCACACTATAATACAATAACGGATAATAACTGCAGTAGAAATCTCGATTCAGGAATTGTGATTCAAGAATCGAACGGTACTATCGTAATGGATAATTTCTGTAGCGAAAACATATGGACGGGTATTGCGCTGGTTAGCGGGGCTGAAAACAACATAATCTACAAAAACGAACTCGTCTACAATTGGGGCGGTGTGTACTTCTCCTATGTAAGTAATAACGACGTGTTCAGGAACGACATCAGATATAACACTCATGGCATATTCATGCATCGAGAATGTTATGATAATATGATATATCAGAACAACATTATAGATAATGACATGCAAGTATTCGACTTATCTCAAGGGCTTAATAACTGGTACAATATCTATATATTAGAAGGTAATTACTGGTCTGATTACACAGGTACAGATAGCGACGGAGATGGGATCGGTGATACACCATGGCCAGAAGAAGGGTATGATGCATATCCATTTATGGATGAAAATGGTTGGGAAATTACTACGCCTTTAGAAGACGAATTACTAAATGTGTGGTTTTATCCTGATTTTAATAGATTAGGTGGTTATCGAACGGTACACAATAATAAAACGACTTATTTAATGGTTGGAATGGGACACGCATTTTCAGAAAGAGTTCAAGATATTTATGGTCCTCCATATACCTGCCGATTATGGTTTTATGGAACAGAGGTTTACTTCCAAGGAATGTTTTCGTTTTTCATGGAAGAATCTCCGTATGGGGAGCCAATGTGGTACCACCTATTCTATTTAATAATCCCACCTTATACACTTCTTGAAGCAGGACTTCCACCAGGTTGGAATGAATTTCAATGGGAATTAAGTTTCTACAGTGGCGGGGAGCAGCAGTTTGTGAGTTTTACATCATACTTTTATTTAATCTAATTCATGGCTTTTTAGCCTATTTTTTTTTAATTTTTTTCCTCTGATTCAATCTGATTTAGTAGAAGATTTTAAGGCTAACCAGCATTAAAAGGCGATCAAGTCTTCTGGAAACAAGGTTGCTGGTCGCCACTCTAGTTCTCTATTCAAAAACTCAGACACTTCTACGCTTTCTAAAAGCGTTCTATGGCTTCCAGCAGTGTTAAGCTTCACGCCAAATGGACCAATAGCCTGATTTGGAAACAGATTTTGATAGTTCATCAAGAAACTCTTCAATGCCGCAACTTTTACCGTAAGCCCCAACTTTTACCTTAAGCTTTGGCTTGAAAAGAATGATTTTGAGTCTACGGAGGAGTTTGATGATTTTTTGGACTCCATTTTCAAAGAAGACTCAAGGGCAATTAGAGAAGTTGTGTTTCCACTTATAATGGAGTTTAAAGATAAACCGAATATAATCAGATACTATATCCTTAACGATGCAGTTTATAAAGTTGAGAATTTTGAAAAATTAGTGAATATTGGAGGAAAGTATATCTTTGCATATCAATCCAAGGACACATTTCTATCGTCACGCTTATATTATGGTAAGCTTGATCCATTCGATTACTTTAGCGATGTAATCGAACGAACTGGTATATTCAAGTTATTCATCAATCACAGTGATGGGGATGAATTACACTACATAGCGGGAGTAAAAACGGAGGATGAAGCTGTCGATAAAATGATATATGAAGAAGTTGAAAGTGTAGAGAATCTAGACGATTGGAAAACAGAGTTTACCTCAAGTTTACCCTATGAAGATATAGACGAGAAACTGAAGAGAGCAATAAAATATTTCGAGTTAATGGTTTATTATAAGAAATATATGGAGGAAAGATTTATTGATAAACACAAATTTTATCAAAAATTAGGCTATGAATATACAGATAAGATTTTTAATATTAGGGATTTGCTTGTTGCATTAAATTCAGGGAAAGTACACAAAATTTTCAATGTTATTAATACTCCCGAATTTGAGGAGTTTATTAAAGTGATCTATAAAAATCCAAAAACATGCAGGAACCGTGAGTTAGTTGGAAAATTATTAAGTATCGTGAAAGAATCTGGATTTTTATCTAAATTAGATACGTGGAATCTTGAAGAATTAAAATTATTGAAAGAGTTTGCTAATATTGTCAAGAATTGGAATCAAATGAATTTTGAACGACCTGAATATATCATTCATTATTATAATCTAATCTAAAGATTTATTCACCGACGAGTGCCTTAAATCCTTCTAAATTTCTAACATTATCAAGTCTTTTATCCTCTAATGCCCTCTCAATATAATTTTTATCAAGCTTTATTACTTTTGTCAATAATTCTAATGCTTTAACATGATTATCTCGAAGCGATTCTAGACAAGCAAGATTATAAATTGTGTCAAGATTGGCTGGATCCTCCTTAATTGCAGCATTGAGATATAATTCTGCTTTATCAAGATTTCTTAATATCAAAAATAAGTTCCCTAAGTTGTTTTGAACATCACCAACATTGTAAGAATATGTCTTCGGGTCTTTACTTGCAAATAGTTTAAATATTTTTAGTGCTTCAAGATAAAATTGTTCTGCTTCTTCAAATTTCTGTAATTTGGAATATATACTTCCAAGAGAGTTCTGGATCAGAGCAACATTAAACATATATACTTCTGGGTTTTGTTCTGCCAATTGTTGAGAAATCTTTAATGCTTTAATGAACATTGGTTCTGCTTCTTCAAACTTATTTGAACTAGCATATAGATCTCCAAGATCTAAAAGAGTGAGAGCCAAATCAGGTAAAACCTGATCAGGAAAATGTTCAGCTATTTTTTTTTTAATTTTTAATGCTTTAAGGTGCATCTTTTCAGCATCTTCAAATTTTGATAATTCACTATATATGAGTCCTAAACTACTTTGAGTCTTTGCGATATCAAATAAATACATATCGTAATAAATTTTCGCCAATTTTTTGTAATTATCTATGGAATCAATAGAACCATCTTTAATATCTTCTAATAAATCAAGGTCTATTCCGATATTTCCAAACTCACTTACAATAGGATGCTCCTCAGGTAAATATATATCATAATATCGTTTTAATATTTCATTATATGCCTTTAAATCATCAATGTACGACTTTTCTAGTGTTTCATATTCATTTGAGTGAAACTCTGGGGAATGCACATCATAATACTGTCTTTCTAACTCTTTATATGACCTTAATGCATCATTATATATCTTTTCTGCTTCCTCAAATCGCTTTAAATCAATATATAACGTTCCAAGATTTTTTTGAGTAGCAGCTACATAGGGTAGATATATTTTGTAATATTTTTCTGCTAAATTTTTGTAAATTTCCAAAGCTTTAAGATAAATACGCTCCGCATCCTCAGAATTTCCAAAAACAGAAAAAATTTTGCCAAGTACTATTAAGATTGGTGCTTTATATTTATCTTCAAGTATAAATAATTCTTCTGCAATACTAATTAATCTTTTGTGGCTATATTCAAATTCTTCTATACTATTAGCAATTGCTAAAAAATCATCTACTAAATCTTCAGATGGGTTTATTTTTGCCTTATGATATAATATTTCGATCTCATCTTGAACATTATCTTTGAGTCTTCTTAATTTTTTTTCATAATATTGTATTGCTTTTTCATGATTCATAGTATCTGCGAGATATTCTAACATATCTTGAATTTCTTGAAAGGAAAACTTGTATCTCTCTTCTCTCCCTCTCTTTTTCTTTAAGATTCCGGAATCTAACAAAAAAGTGATAGATTTATCTATACTTGGAAATTTACAACAAGTTCTTATAGAACCACCATCAATATTAGTATCTATTTCCATATTGATAATCGATAATGTTTTAAGCAATTCTAAGGCATTTGGATTTAACGAGAAAATATCTTCAATGATTTGCGAATAAAGTTTCACTAATTGTTCTTCATTTAGGTTTGGGTTGACAAAACCTAACTTTTCAAAATTAATCTTCTTATAATTCTTCTTAATTAACTTTTCTAAACCAGTGTACCCCTCAGGAAGTTGTTTAATAAACTCTATTAACTTATTTGGATATCTAATCTTGAATCACTTCTTATTTATATAGTAATTAATATTGAATTTCATATATTTGTTTTTAAATTTGCTTAATGTTGATTTTTCTGATAGGTAAATTTATAATACTGTATTTTTTGATATGTCTCAAACCTTTCAATTTAAGATAAAATATTAAATAAGAAAGGATATAATCATAAAACAGTATATATTTTAATTAATTCAAGTAAATTCCAAATTTTAAAGTCTTAAAAAAAAGAGTCGATATTAATGTCTCAAGTAAGAAATTATATTTGGATCGTACCTTTTATTGGCAGTATACTTATTGCAATTAGCCTTTTTACACCTGCAGTAGTCTTTCCTGGTACACCTTTTACTTTTCTTCATTATATGAATTGTTTTTATTTAGCTGTTGGTGGAGGTTTTCCTTCAATTAACTATTTACTTATCCCGAGCTTAATGATTGTTGGTATTATTTCCACTATATTAATAGTTATTTTAACAATTATATTGTTCGTCTCATCTCTTAGACATAGAGGAAAAGAAATCCCCGGCTCTTGGATTGCTCTTGGCATTTTGTTTATTGGAGGGTCAATTTTTTATATCGCAGGATCAGAATTGGGCTATTTCATATACAGAATGATCCATTTTTCTCCACCAGATAGCTTTTGGGCGGGAGGGATTCCAAGTTTCGCAGTTATTGCTCCATTTATTGGAGGGGGTTTATCAATCTTAGGATTTATTATTGGTAAAAGTGCTAGTAAATTAGAAGAAGTTGAGATAAAGCCGATAAGTAAAGAAGAATTTCCAGTAGTGAAAGAAGAGCCTCAAATAGGTGAAGTCATACAACCACTTGTTTCTGAACCAGTTGAAGAACTTCATGCAGTTAATTTCTGCCCAGTATGTGGTGAAAAAATACCTGATACTGAAGCTAAATTTTGCCCTGGGTGCGGCTATAATTTAAAATCAGAATAAATACAATTTTTTTTTAAATTTTTTTGCTATCCTTAATTACTCTAATGGAATAAATTGAAACTAAAAGAAATTCAATCATTTAAGTACTTTTCCTGTTTCTAAAAACCACAAGTATAGATCTAATTCCGCCATGTTCAAATTCAATTCATTTCCAAAACTTTTCAGAATAGTTTCGATCTCTAAATATTTTGTTTTTGTCATTGTTTTTGGTTTTTCTATTATATTATGTCTAACCAGCAAATCTACTATGTGAAAATCTATGATTGCATAATCAGTATATCCTATATTTCTTAAGAAATGACTTGCTTCTTTGTATCCAATTCCTTTTATAGTCCTTACTATCCATTCTCGTAGATCATTTCCATCATTTCCAGATTTAATTACGTTTTCTAATTGAGAAAGTCTTTCTCGTGCTTCAATAATAAAACTAGCTCTGATATTTGGGAAGCGATAACCTAGTTCTTTGAATTTCTTTGCTAACTCGAATTCAGAGAAAGTAAGAAACCCTTCTCCTATATGTTCATGCACCTCCATGCATTTTGCTGCACTACAGTTAGCGGTCATAATACAAAAACATAATTCTTTAAAAATCTGCTCTTTTGGTTGGTTTTTAATAAAACTAAATTCAACCAAACGAGAATCAATACGGATTTTAGTCTCGCTTCCTTTGAGAGATTGTATCTTATTTAGGAGTTCTTGCATATTTTAAGTATGATTTTCCAATTTTAAAGTAATCATTAAAATTTTTAGGAATTTTAAATAATTATTATTTAAAAAAATAAGTCATTTGGATTACATACAAAAATTTTGCGGGAATTGCCAAGTTTGGTCAAAGGCGATGGGCTCAGAACCCATTCTCGTAGGAGTTCGGGAGTTCAAATCTCCCTTCCCGCATTTGAATTTTGTGATAGTCAAAATAATAATATAGTAGTAAAATTATATAGTAATATAACTTGAAAACTGAATAACTAATATTATGTCTGATGATAAACTTCCAGAAATGGATAAAGAGAAAATCATCGTTTTTCAGTATAACGATCAACTGAATGAATTTCAAGA
>JBHLNW010000101.1:0-12077 GCA_048941185.1 Promethearchaeota archaeon | reverse complement strand
AAAAATCCCATAATTCTTTTTACCTCTTTTTATTTTAATTTTCCATTGGATTTCTTTATTTGATTTTTGTTAGATTTCCCGAATCGATTCGCTAATCTTTAGCATATTTTATCAAAAACAATAAATACTCAAAAATTGCGAACTCTCCATTATTCGGTATTATTAATAAATTAGATTACATTCATATTTAAATATTTCGATATTATTCGAATAATGGAAATCATAATTTTTAAAAAAATTTTAATAAATCTATAACAAAAACATGAATTTGTATGAATCGATACGATTTAATCTAACAAGAAAATATAAAAGTATTAAAATCATTAATATAATTGATTTTTTATTATTCGTATTATAAATAATACTTATAAATTTGAATTGATTCTATTTAAACAAATAACGAGAAAAAACAAAGTGTAGTAATTAAAATAAATATATTTATTATCATTCATTAAATTGTCTTAAAAGGTGGATATTATCGAAGAAAATCAAATAAAACCAACAATTGATATTTCAGTCTTATCAGGAATACGATATAGAATATGGGGTTTATTAAAAGTATATCCTGAATTAAGTTTTACTGAATTAGCGAAAAAATTAGGAAAGTCAAAATCTACAATACATCCTCATTTGCAAAAATTAATTGAGCTTGGAATTGTTGAAATTTCTAAAAAAGAGCATATTAGAGCCAATATTGAGGCCCATTATTATTCCCTAACTCCTGATTCTGATGAAATAACCTCAGTACTCGGTTGTGATCTTTCACATGGACTTGATAAGGAACTTGTTAAAATGATGGCTAAATCACTTAAATCTCTAGTATTGAATAATAAAAAGATTTTGGATAAATATATCAAATTCTTTGAATATATAGAAGAAACTGGTTCTGATGAAATAATAAAAATTTGGAAAGAAACTTATAAAACTAAAGATTTTACAGAAGACGATATTCCTCAATTTTTTATGGGTGAGTTCTTTCTAACTGAGGACCAATGGATGAGATGGCAAAATCAATTTGTTAAATTTAGTATGGATTTTCAGGAACAGGTTACCAAGGAACAAAAGGAAAACCCTAATCAAGAAAAATATATTTATTGGTTTCACATGGGCATACCTGTTAAAATTCTGTTTGAAGAAATGGAATTAGAAAATTTTTCAAATAAGGAATAAAAAGATATTATTCTTATTAAGAGCAATAAATTATCTTGATTTACTTCTTTTGATAAATAATGCTTTTCTTCATCATTTTAATTGGCTTATACGACTCTTTCGCTCTTCTTAAGCCTTCTATCCCTAAATCTTGTTCCCTATTAACACAAATAGCTTCTACACAACAATTCTTTAAGAAAAAACTATTAATTGCCTGATAAGCACCATCATATTCCATATGAGCTTTCTCAATATGAATGACTAGAGTGTTCTCATTCAACATTTCTCCAAAAGTATAAGCAGCACATTTATTATTCACGCACAACAATCCACCATTAAAAGCAAGTGTGCTGAAATTATTCAATGCTTCATATATAGCTTTTTGTTCAGCTTCCAAACTCTCATCTTCAGTACATGCTCTCATTACACACCATTCCAATTGAAGCTCTTTACATTTTTCAATAAGATCTCCTGTTAATAGTTGAAAATCGTAATCATAATTATCTAAGAACTTTTGGAACCATCTTCTATTTTGTCTATACTTATTTCCGGCTAAATTGAGAATTTCTTCTCTGTTGTAAACGTAATCCCAATTATTTCGATCCTCAAGACATTCTAAGTTTAATATAGAAAATTCTACGTTTCTTTTTAGGTTTACACAGATATCTTCTGGAACTCTATGAACTTCTATATTTCCAAAACTCCTAAATAATTCAATAATAATATTTTCAGGGTGAGCACCAATCGGAGGAAAGAAGTATAGATAATCTTGAGAGTCATTATTAATTGGTTCTCTTCTATTTTTTAGATAGTCATTAGAAAATAAGATTAAATGGTCCTTATATTCTAAAAATAAAAAATTATAGTAATTCCTCCACATAAAAAGGTTTGTAAAAGTAAATTCTGAACTTTCAGGTGGATATTTTTGGAAATACTCATCAAATAGGCTCTTATGAGTTATTTCAACAGGTTTTCCTGTGCTTAGATCCATGGATTAGTTTTATTTAAAGAACTTTAAAAGGATTATTCTTTTATTCAATTAATTTATTTATGTTTTTAAAATTTTGAGAGTTCTATTTTATGGATTTTTGGTTAATTTTAAGAATTATTTTTCTAATTATTCTAATAATTTTTGGAGTATTCTTCTTTATCATTTTTGTAGTTCTAAGAATAATTCGTAGATACCATAAATTTCCTGTTCCTGCCTTTATGACTCGATTAATTGACAACCCAATTAGAAGGAAATTAATCCAAAAACCCGAGACTGTTGCTAAACGGATGAAACTTGAACCAGGTATGACTGTTATTGAGATTGGACCTGGAAAGGGAAATTATACAAAAGCAATAGCTAAAAGTATTTTACCATATGGAAAGGTGTATGCGATAGACATCCAAGAATCTATAATTAATCGCTTAAGAAAAAAGATTGAAGAGGAAAATATTGAGAATATAATTCCTAAAATAGATGATGCATATAATCTTTCTTTTGAAGATCAAAGTATTGATCGCGTCCTAATGATTGCTTGTCTTCCCGAAATTCCAGATCCTATAAGAGTCCTTAAAGAAATTAATCGAGTTCTAAAACCAAATGGACTAATATCTTTAAGTGAAATGCTTCCTGATCCAGACTACCCCAGACGAAAAACCGAAAAAAAATGGGCTAAAGAAGCTGGATTTGATTTAGATAAGCAATTTGGAAATTGGTTTATATATCAATTGAATTTTAAAAAAAGTGAGATTTAAGCTTGAAAATTGATGGGTTAAAATTACATCGGAAAATTTCTTGGTTGGTTGCTTGTTATTCATTTATAGTTATTATTGTTGTGTCGTTACATAAATTTCTTGAAATTTATGATTTTTACCCCATTCTTCATTTAGGTTTTGAATGGACTTTGATAGGATTACTTATAATCCATTGCATTCTTTCTCAAAAACATTTGAAACTTTGGTTTGTTCGTATCTTCAAAGGGCTAAAAAATGAGCAAGCTCGCCCCATTTATATTTTTAGGTTGATTCAATTAATCACAAATAGAGTAATAATAATTTTAGCTGCCCTAGTTGTAATATCTGGCTTAGGTTACTATGATTGGTATGCAAATACCATAGGAACAATAGTACCATTTAGCGTGCATGTGCTTTACGATTTTTTCCTAATGATGTGTATTATGATCCATATTGGGGTCGGATTCAATTTTATGTTTATGAGAAAAAAGATTAAACGAAGAACTACTAGTATATTTATAATTTTATTGCTATCGATCTTAACAATTATCCTAATTCTTCTAAACTTTTTACTTTAAAAAAAAATAAAAAAAGTATTAAATAAATTATTTATAATCTCTTAATAATCAATTCAGCCATTCGGTTAGAGAAGCCCCATTCATTATCGTACCAACTTAATACAAAAATCTGATCTTCAATGACTTTAGTCCAGAGACTGTTGAAAATTGAGCTGTGTGAGTTACCAATAATATCACTACTTACAATGGGGTCATCAACATAATCTAAAATGCCCTTTAAGCTATTATTAGCAGCTTCTTGCATTTTTGCATTTATGTCTGCTACTGTACATCGATTCTCAACCACAGCTTTTAAATCTACAACGCTTCCATCCAAGGTTGGGACTCTAACCGCAATACCATCTAATTTCCCTTTTAATTCAGGAAAGACCAATCCTATGGCTTTTGCAGCACCAGTTGATGTTGGAATCATATTCGCTGCAGCAGCTCTTCCTCTTATCATTTTATCTGGAGAGCCCGCTCTTGCTATATCTCCTGTAGTTTGATCGTTAGTGTATGAATGGATCGTTGTCATTAATCCGTATTTTATTTTAAAATTATCTTGTAACACCTTAACTACGGGTGCAAGACAATTAGTCGTACAGGAAGCATTTGAGATTATCTTATGATCCCCAGTGATTTTATCATCATTGCATCCAAGTACTACAGTTATATCTGGATCTGTTGCCGGAGCACTAATCAAGACTCTCTTTGCCCCAGCAGTTAAATGCTTGCTTGCTCCTTCTCTATTGACAAATCTACCGGTACATTCAGCAGCTACATCAATGTTATTACTACTATGAGGTAAATTCGCGGGATCTCTCTCAGCTGTGATAGGTATGTTTTTACCATCAATAATTAATGAATTTTCTGTAGAACTTACTTTTCCTTTAAATCTTCCGAAGACTGAATCATATCTTAAAGCATAAGCCAAATATTTTGGTTCAAAGAGATCGTTAATAGAGACAATATCAATATCATTCCAGAAATTATCGTATACCGCCCTAAAAAACAATCGGCCGATTCTTCCAAAACCATTAATTGCGACTCTTTTTGCCACATTTATCACTTTTTTTAAATTATATTAGAAATGACAATCTAAATATTGGTAGATAGTTTTTTAATTTTATAGTTTTATATTTTTCTACATCTAAGATTATTATATAGGTAATTTTAAGGGGATAAAAATGGAAAGTTTGGAAAAGTTAGTCCTAGATAAAATTGATGATATGAGAGATGAAATTATTAAATATCATCAACAGAGTGTTCAGATTCCTTCTGAAAATCCGCCTTCTAAATATAAGGAAATCGCAAAATTTACAGAAAGTAAAATGAAGGAAATTGGCTTAAAAACGCAGATAAAACGAAAAAATGTCATTGCTGAATGGGGGAATGATAATGGCAAGGTTCTAATTTTTAATGCTCATTATGATACCGTTCAAGCATTTAAGGGATGGACCAAAGATCCTTTTGGTGGTGAAATAATAGATGGAAAAATTTATGGGCGCGGTTCCTGTGATGATAAATCTTGTGTAACTGCAGAAATATTTGCTGTTAAAGCATTAATTGAAGCAGGAGTAGAGTCTAAAGGAAAAATATTAATAACCGCGGTAGGAGATGAAGAATTGGGGGGATTAAGGGGAATTGAAGCATTATTAAGCGAAGGATTAGTAAAGGGTGATGTTTGCTTATTAGGTGATGGACCAGCAGGCTACCCTTTTGGATATACAGGGGGCACAACATATATGACCATAACTATATCTGGAAAACAAGGTCATGGTTTGGGAGCCCCAGATTTACCAGACCCATACCGAAATGAATTTTCTGGAATTAATACTATTACAAGGATGGTAAAAATTATGAATTTCTTATTAGAACTAAATAAAGAATTTATGGAAAAAGAGACTGAATATGCTCTACCAGAGGGAGCTACTACTAAAGTAAGTCATATTAATCTCGCAGAAATTCATGGAGGCAATAAGATTACTACTGTCCCTGAGAAATGCTATCTCCATTGCAGTATAAACACCGTTCCAGAACAAGATATCGCAAGTATTAATAAACGTATTTTAGATTATGTAGAAGAATTAAAACAAGAAGATCCCTATTTAGATATAACGGTTCAAACTCCAATTTCAATGGAACCCTTCGTAATTGACGGAAAATCTGAATTTGCCAACGCAGTCCAAAAATCTTTCAAGGCAGTATATAATGAAAAGAAAGATTTTAAGCTGATAATGCCTTCAACGGATGCTCATTGGTTTCAAGAGCGAGGGATAGAAACCATTTTAATTGGTACGGGCCGTAATGATACCAATATTCATGGTGCTGATGAATTTGTTTATATCGAAGACCTAATTAATGCAACTAAAATCTATGCTTTAACAGCTTTAAATTACTTACAGTAATGAAATATAATAAAAAATCATTAACTATTAATAAAATTAAGAAAAAAAAATAAGGAAGTATTTCCTAATTAGTGATGTTTTTCCTACGCCTCCATCCCCTATTACCACAATTTTAAATTTAAATATTTTACTTTTGCTCATTTGATTGTACTGAGACTATTTTCCGGTTATAATTAATATTGAATGTTTTTAAATATAAAATTTAACTAATATGGTTTTTGTATTATTATTTCTGTTTTTGATAAAATTTATCTAATCAACGAATTTCTCTAAAAATGTTTTTGTTATTAAAGAATTGAGTTGAGGAACATCTTCTATTTTAATTGTTTGATGAGTTTTATAAAAATTATTAAATTTTTCTAATAATTCTTCATTATGTTCTATTTTCTCAACAAAACTCTGAATTTTTTTCTGTGCAGAAAAAGACTGTCCTTTGAATAAATAGCAGGTTAAGAATGTTGAGATTGGTTTCATTAATAGTTTATATTCCCCAAAAGAAGCCCGATCAAGCCCCTCAGAGAAAAGTTCACCACTAAAACTATTAAAGGCAGTTAAAAAACCACTGATAAGATCATCTTCTACTGTAAATGACTCAGTAAATAACATAGAGAATGTGGGAACTCCTCCTTCTGAAATCACTAAAATCATTATAGGAATCTCATCTATAATCTCAGGGATTTCATTTCGACGTTTTTGGACCATACTTTCTATCTGTTTATTCACTTCAGTCAATTTAAACCGTTCAGATAACGACGATTCTGTGTCTTTTAATTTTTCCCATAGATGCAATTTCTGAAGTAATTCATCATGTTCAAAAGATACTTTAGTAGCTAATCGAATCATCCCATGTTTTTCTGCGATACGTTGAGCTTTGGTTAATAGTCGTCTAGAACCTTTGAGATCTAATGTAAGTAAAGCTAATTTAGCTTGTAAAATATATGTTTCAGTCAGCACCCAATATGAATTAGTCTTATTAGTTAAATTTATTAATTGCTCAATATATGGATTTAAATCATCGAGTACACTAATATCATTAGTTATCCTTAGCTCATCAAGCAACAGCTCGCAGAGTCTTACTAAATTACCAATACTAATATCGAGATTAGGAAGTATTTCTTTTTGAACTAACTCCTTAAGTATCTTTTGCGCTTCAGCACGATTTTGAATCCGTGGACTGTACCCCAGGATAAAAGCTTTCGATGATAAATATTCCATTTCAATCCATTTGTTATTCTCTTGCTCATTAATGTGCTTTAGTCTTTCTAAATATTCTTTAGCGAGGTCAATATCCCCTTTAAGTCTTAAAGTCTCAATTATATTAACAAGACTGTTCGCGATAAACCATGTATTTCCCGTTTTTTCTGCTAACTTTAGACTTTTCTTTAAATAATTCACAGCCTCGTCATATTTACTTAAATGAATGTTCGTAGACCCAATATTATTAAATGTTGCAGCTAGCCATTGAATCTCGTTTGTTTCTTCAAAATAATGTAAAGTATGTTTAAAATTATCTATTGCTTTCTCAAATTCTCCTTTATTAGCGTAGATTATTCCCAAGCATACATGGTTGAAATTTATTATCTGCTGGTGATTGATTTGCTTAGCTAGTAATTGGCACCGTTTCGCATATTTGAGAGATGTATTTAAATCAAGTTTCAGCATACTGTGACAAATTGCTACACCATTAAGAGATTCTACAATTTCAAGAGAATTTCCATATTTTTCATGTATTTTAAGGCTCTCCTGCGCATAAACGAGGGCTTGTTTTATATCACCTTCAAAAAATTTAAGATGAGATTTAATATTATAAATTGACCCTTTTCTATGTTCGATTTCAAAAGGAAATTCAGGAGATTGAGAATCAATTATTTTCTCACCTTCTAAAATAAATTCATTCGCTTTTTTGTACTCTCCTAACCACACTAGCGCATAACCCATAGATGCAATTGTATCAATGGTATGAAGATGACTTTGTAAATTCTTGCTTTCTTGATATGCTTTCTCACCAACCCTGTAACTATCTTGATAATTTCCCAATCTATTTAGAACAGAGCTTTGAAGAAGATGGCATTCTAGTAGATCAAAAGCATTTAAATTTTCTTTTTTCTCTAGCTCATTTAAAAATAAAAGAGCTTCACTAAATTTACAAGAATTTATAAGATTCTTTGCTTGAACTAATGCTTCTGGGGGTGTATAAGAATGGGACTTGTCTTGTCTTTCCATTTTTATTCAATTTGAGGCCAATAATTGTTGAATTTCTTAATTATCAAAATCCAAATTCCTTAATCTTAAACTAAACAATTATTATTTTAAAATATTAACTTAGAATATCAAATAAAAAATTCTTTAAATATTCTTATTCTTCTTTAAATAATTAATTTAAATAGCCTATACTTTCATTATTAATTTTTATTTTTAATAATAACCTAATTTCTCTGTTAAAGCCTTAGCGATTCCTAAATTTCTACTAGCTACCTCTATAGGCAGCCAGGGCCACTCACACCCCGATGAGAATTGGTAATGTCCTCCGGGTTTTCCAATTTCGATTGTTTTAGTAATTTCTTCTATTACTCTTGAAGGAGGATATGATTCATTTCCTAAGATTTGAGTATTGATATTTCCTCTAATACAATTCCTATCTCCGATCTTTTCTTTTGCAATTTTCAAGTCGACTTGATAATCTAAATCAATTATTGCAGCATTTGTACTCGATATCAATTTAAGCATATCTCGTCCCTTTGGATCAACAACTGAATTATCTCCACACACATGATATAATAAAGGAACTTTTTTCTGGACTTCATTAAATAATTTTCTTGTAGCATCCAGACAACATTTTTCATATCTTAATGGTCCAATTTGTGATATTGCTGAATCTCCAGCACCTATTATATGAGCTCCAGCTTCAATTTGAAGATTTGCGAATTCTTTTTGTATTGGAATTATTCTATTAATTAATTTCTTAATCCTCTCCGTCCAGTCAGAATATTTGCATAGTAATAATACATTTACTAATCCGAATAAACAACAAATTTCAGCAAAAGGAGCTTCAATCCACCCAATCACACATATTTTTTTACCAACTTCTTTAGAGAGTAATTTAACAGCATTTACTCTATTAATGATTCTAGAGTGTTCTAAAAGCTCTGGAGTTTCGATTGAATCAAAATCTTCCATTTTTATATTTTTTTTAGCTACTGGGGTATGACTATCCCATTCAATTTCAACACCCCAGGCACTTGCTTCCCGATACGCATCAGTGGACACATTTACATGATCTATGCCAAAAAATTCAGCACATTTTATTTGTCCTTCTACTAATACTTCTGGTTTTTTGCAATAATCGTGATTATAATTCGCATTTATCAATGAGGCTGCTAAATGCATAATAAAGGGGTTGAAAGGGATTTTTTCTGGAATTCCTTTAATTGCAGATAAAGTTAACTCTAATGAATTCATTTTAATGCAAATAACTATTTGATATGTTTACTTATAAGCTCTATTTTCTATTATGGCATCAAACATTGCAACAATATTTTGAGGTGGCACTTCAGCTGTAATATTATGAATATTTGCTGCAATATAACCTCCCCCGGGTTTAAAACACTCTATATTCCTTTTAACTTCCGCTTTAACTTGTTTTGATGTACCAAATGGAAGAGTAAACTGAGTATTGCATAATCCCCCCCAAAATGTAATTATACCCCCAAACCTTTTTTTAAGACTACAAGGTGCCATATCATAAGCAGAGATTTGTACTGGATTTACCGCATCATATCCAATTTCTGCAAAATGAGGTAAAAATTGAGGGACAGACCCACAACTGTGATAATTTATTTTTGCCTTAACTAATTCATGGATTTTTTTGGAGAGTTCATATTCAATTGGTTTTATATGTTTTTCATAGATTTGCATATTCATTATAGGACCTGCTTGTTCAGCTAGATCTCCATTGATACAAATTACATCTAGATATTCTCCAACTTCATTTAAAAAGGTAATATTATAATCTTTCCAATATTTTAAAAGACCTTCCATAGCAGCTATTATTAATTCTATATTTGTTCGGAGATATTTTAAAACTTTAATGAAACCAAAGAGAAAAGTCGTGTATTCATATATACATCCAGTTGGGGAAGAAACAAGTGCATACTCGGTAGTTTCATATAATTTTTTAGCGTATTCTTTTAAACCTAAAAATGGAGTCTTATCATTACCATCAGGCCATTCATAGTTTTTAATTTCTTTCACAGTTTTTAAGTCTGCGAATGGATGGATAACGGGGTCATAATAAAGAATTTGATCTAAATTTTTATCGGCTGAATTACCCCAGAAAACTCCAAATTGGTCATATACTCCCACATATTTTCCTTCATATTGAGGTTCAACATTATCTACTTTAATCATCCCTCCTAATGGACGAATATAGCGGGTATCTATTTTAAATTTCTTAAGTAATTCTTCACAAGGAGCTGCTATTTGTTGCACAAAGTCGCAATACTGAATATTCTTATCATTTATTTCAAGAAATTCTAATAATTTTTTATAGGCTTTAATATGAATCCCAGATTGATTTCCTCCAAAATCAATTGGTACTTTATCTGGTTCAATATGTTTTAACGCATTATTAACTCGTTCTTTTGAGTTCATGGATAGAACATTTATTATTTTTAATTTGGTATCTTAATAGGATAGTTACCATACTTTTTTTTAATATTTTGCATTGCTTGAAATCGTTCAAGTGTGACTGCTGGATTAATACTGTGCCCAGAACTGAAAATATAACCTCCTCCTGGAGCTAGCTCTCGGATCAGACGTTTAGCGTAAGCTTCTACTTCAGTTATCTCGCCTGTAGTTAACATTTGAGGAGATAAATTTCCACAGAAGGTAATTTGACCTTTATATTTCTGATTTAATTTGAAAATATCATATTCTGGATTTGCAGTCGTAGGTTCAATTGGATTCAGTACATCAACACCACATTTAATAATATCTTCAAATATTTCCATCAAATCTCCATCTGAATGTAATAAAATATGGCTATCTAATTTATGTGCAGCATCACATACTTGTTTTAACCATGGAAATACATATTTTCGATAATTCTCTGGTCGCATAAATAAACCATTTTTATAACCATAGTCATCCCATAAAATTATTAATTTCGCTCCATTTTCTGCTAAAACTTTTACTAGTTCAAGTGTAAAATTGCCATAATCATCGAAAATCTTCTTAACTTGCTTGTTTTTAGTTAAAATTCTTGAAAAGGTCTCTAATCCAAATCCCTCTAAAGCATTTTCCATTATAGCTCCGATTGCTGGCGCTGCAAGAATTTCATTATTCATATCTTCTTGAATTTCTTTACCCGCTAAATATCCAACTAACCGAGCTTTGAAATTTGGATCCATCGGTTCCCAACTTTCATAATCTTCAAAACTCTTTAAGTAACCTCCGTGATACCCCATAATTACTGTTCCATCCTTTTGATAATATTCAAATTTCATTATTCTTCCATATTCATCAACAAATCCAGTTGAGTCCTCAAGAACTAGGCGTGGAAAATTAGTAGAAATACATGTTCCAATGTCTAATCCTATATTATGGAATAATTGAAAATATCTCTTAAAACCTGGTTTCATTAATCTTTTACTTGTAATAACCTGATTTACAATTTTCATTTTATCTGGCACATTCTTTAATAGAGAAATACCAAAATCTCCTCTTCCTTCCTCTATACCATAATGTTGCGCGATAGTATTATTTGTAAAAGCACTCTCCCAAGCTGGAACTCTGTCAGGTTCCTCATGGTGTATAGTTTTTATTACTCTTTCAACCGCATCCATATAATATCATCTAAATAAAATTATGTTTTACTTTTTTTCAATTCCCATGTAAATGGTTCATCTAATGTTGAATTACCCCCAATGATTATGCAATCGTTTTTTATCATAAGTTGTTCTTCTTTATTATTTATTTTCAGATGTTTAAAATCATTAATTTCATCTTCCTTAAGCTTTAGTGAAATTGTCCAAGATCCTGGAGCACTTGGAGTGTACCATCCAGAATAACCCAATTTTGATTTTGAGAATCCAAACAACGGAGATTCAAAATAATACTCTTCTTTAGCCAAAGAAGGAGTTATTTCAATGCCATCTTTTGTAAAATTTGCCCCAACTAAGTGAATTAGGTTAAATATTGGCCAAGCATGTGGATGTAAATTCATTACAGGAAAATCTGTCCA
>JBHLNW010000100.1:0-12110 GCA_048941185.1 Promethearchaeota archaeon | reverse complement strand
TAAAATTAACAGAGCTATAGCAAATACAATCCAAGCAAATATTAGAATTGCTACACGAATTATGAGCCATAATATATGTCCTAGAATCGGTAAGACATCCATGAAGATGTATATAAAGAAATCGATAATCAACGTTATAAGCTCCACGATTGCCATTACGATGGCAATAATAACACCAATGATGAGGTTTACAAGTTTATTCAGTGATTTCCAGAACCAATTTCCAAAAGTTTCAGGTTTCTCGCCCATTAGTGAATCACAGAAATTGCAGAACCATGGAACGTACTGGAGCACCGAAATCGGCAGGCTCATCATCACCGCAGAAGTATCATTCAATTTAGTGGATACATAGGAATACACTACAGCAGTTTCGTTGCTGGTTTCATTAACAAGGCACGTGAGCAGTAAATCTAGGATTTCCATCCCATCTGCAGAAGACATGTCAAATCTGATGATGACAAAATCGATCTCGTCACAGGCTTGTTCAGTGTTCCCATCCCTTCCCACGGAAATGAATTTGAAGGTTTCCTCATCTGAACTATATATGGGCGTTTCACTGAGGGATTCATTTTGAACATAGGCGTTAAAAAGCGTTTCGGTAAATAAACTGGTTGGAATTACGATAGTATTGAGTCCTGCTTCGAATGGAGTGTCATCACCGCTGTCGTTGATATAGAGTTGGATAATGTTCATCCGCTCCTGCTCATGATAATGCCCATTAAAGACGGTCCCATTCGTTTCATAGATCGCGATGGTGTTTGCCTTTTCTACCCCAATGGTGTTTACCTGCACCGCTGCTATGTATTTATCATCATTATTGATAGTCAAAGTCTGAGAATGCCCTACACTGCCAATATTATAAGTGTAAATTCTATTTCAAAATTTTTATAAATTAGATTAAAAATATTTATAAAGGCAATTTTAGTAGTCACATATTATTAGTCCAAATTTAAAGTAAAACTCATTAATTTCAAACATTTATTAAAAAAAGGGGTAATATGGGTAAAATGGATAGCATACCTTCAGAAAAAGAGATTAAAAAAGATATAGCAAGAGAAGAGAAAATAATATTGAGGAGTTATTCTAAAGTTATTTTCTTTTATCCTCTATTCTTTACGTCATTAATATTATTTTTAATACAATACATAGTAGGAACGGATGAACCGGGACTTGGAGCAATTTGGATTACAGTCTTTTTCGCTAACTTATTTGTTATTGCTTTCGATACCTCATCAACTAAATTTTTTATATTGCTCTTAAGTGCTGTTATCTTAATAATACTTTTTACTTTTATATTCCATCCAAATACAATATTCTCACAAATATTTTCATTTGAGGTTACCATTATAATGAGTTATCAATTTTATTTGACTTTGACAGTCTCTCTTGCTATTATTTTTTTAATAGCTTGGATTGCCACTAGGCTTGATTATTGGAAACTGGAAAGAAATGAAATAATCCATAGAAAGGGAATATTTGTTTCAGCTGAAAGATATCCTACAAAAAGTCTACGTATTAAAAAAGATATTCCTGATATTTTCGAGTATATTTTATTAAGATCTGGTTCAATTCACTTGTTTTTAAGAAATGAAGAAGTAGTGTATCTCCATACTGTGCTAAACATCAATAAAAAAGCAAAACGACTTGACTATTTACTTAGTGATATTGAAATCGAAATCGAAAAAGATTGAATATGTAAAATGTTTTCTATCTTTTCCTTTTAAATCTCATTTATGGGAAAGGCAACTTCAAAGTATGATTTCATAGGAATTTTAATGATAAGGAACGAGCATTTAAAAACTAAATTATCTTTTTTCATTTTCATTTTCATCTATAAATTTTAACATATAATTTAGTAATGCATCAACAGCATTTTCCAAATCTCCAGAGTTGTCTATAACAAAATCTGCATCAGGAAACTTCGGGTTTTTCCTTGCTCGTTCTATTCTCTCATTTAATAAATCTTCACTTTCTCTTTTTCGGTCTTTAATCCTTTGATAAGTGATTTCAAAAGGAACTTCGATAAAAACAACTCTGATATTATCATATTTTTCTCGCGCTTTATTTATAACTGTACGGCTAACATTGATAATAACAGAGTGTCCTTTTTTAAGAAAATCATCTATTTCTATAGAAATTCCATAATCTAAACCATAAATATGCCAAGTTAAAGCAAATTTTTCTTTCTTTTCCATTTCTTTGAATTCTTCAGTAGATATTGAAAGGTTTTCTTCAAATTTAGATGGAGGTCTTGTAATATACCTTTTTGGAGCATAAATCTTTTTTAAATTTGAAGGATATTTTTTAACTATTCCTGAAATTATTGAATCTTTACCAGAGCCAGAATTACCAACTACTAAAAATAATGTGCCGGGGAACTTTTTTAGCATTTACTTAACAACATGAAAAATCAAATGAATTATAATCATAAAAAGAACTACTAAAATATAAAATCTTTAATTCTTTTAAAAAACTGAATTGGTTAAAAATTAGCATTCTTATCATAGAATCAAAAAAGAAAAGAAAGAAAAATCAAAAAGAATAATTAATAATAACAATTTTGAAATAAAAAAAGTGTTCATCAAAAATCTAAATATAAAAATTAAGAGATGGCGAAAAAAAACTTAAAATTCTATTCAAAAATATCAGATATTCCGGAAAGTTACCAACGATATTTGGATGAAATCTACGTAATCTCAAGAAATAAGAAAGGTGGTTGGGTTTCTAATAGTGAGATTGCCGAAAACCTTCATGTGGAACCCGCATCTGTAACGGGCATGTTAGAAAAATTAAAGAATAAAGGTTTGATTAGTTGGGAACCAAGAAAAGCCATACGATTAACAGAAGAAGGTAAAAAAATTGCTAGACAATTAAACGAAATTCACGCCCTCCTTTACCAATTTTTCTCAAAAGTTTTAAAAATAGAAGATGAAATTGCTATTGAGAAGCTTTCATGTGAAATAGAGCATCATATCACTCGAGATGTAAAGAACTCATTAGAAGAATTTCTTTCAAAATATATGGATGATTAGATTTAATTAATATCTTTAATTTCATGATACAAATAAAACAAATTGTTTTCTAAAGAGTAACGAAAATGTCTAATGAATTAATACAAAAAATAAATAAAATAAAGAAAAATTTTGAGAATTTTTCGAATTATATTGAAGTGAGAGATTTTAGATCTTTTTTATTGTTTACATTAACTAGTCAGGTTCCAACTAATATAATAGCTCAACTTGGGTTAGGAGGTAATAAAGAAATTATCAATTTACCATACAATCCTATTTTCAATATTTATTATCAGAAAATTAATTTAATTTCAGCAGGATCGTTAATTATATACGTGAAAAATAAGAGCATCACTGATAAATTTGTTTTAGAAAAAGATGATTCAATAATTAAGGGTTTTCTAAATCCTAATGAAATGAGTCTTGCTTTTCGAGGTAAAGAAAAATTCCTTCTTCCTAAAATAACTGATTGTAGTACTTTTGATGTAGATGAAAATTCAAAACTAAACATTAATTTAGATGATATATTTCACTCGTTAGAAAGTTTCCTTGCAGTGGCAGAACCGAATATTCTTTTTGTTATAGATGCTGTTGAAGATTCAGAACCAGATATAGTATTTACTTTTAATATGATGCCTCAGATGCCTAGTCGATTAGATCAAAAAGTTTTAAAAATTGATGTATTTTTAGATCAAGATCATAGAACAAGAGATAAAACATATATAAAAAGGGAAGAAGATTATACAATAAAATATTTAGATAATATAAAAGAAGTTAGTCATGCAGAATTGTACAAATCTGCATTTTCATTGATTTTGCACGTAAAATCTTTTTCAAAACCGGGATAATTTTTTTTTTAATTTAATTCCGAAATGCCTTAATAATAGAAGGAATATTAAGTCGTTAATACTATTTCACTTTTATTAGACTGTTGATAGAGGTATATTCGTTAGCAATTAAACGATTAATACCATTAAAGGATTAATATTATCAATTTATAAACCATCCGACAAAACATATAAAATATAAAACTGAGTAATCAGAATAAATTTATATTTTTTACAAAAAGGGTTGTACATAATGAAGATTATTACTATAAATTTACCAGAAAAGTATTTACAAGCAATTCAAATTTTAAATGATATGGGTGTTTATCCTTCTCGAAGTGAGGCCATAAGAATTGCACTGCATGATTTTTTAACAAATGAACTTAAAATGTTCAAAGATCTTGATGATGAAAGCTTTAAGATGCTCATCAGGAGCAAATCTAATAAAAAACTCAAATAAATCTATTTTTTTAAAATCTTCTTTCATATTTTTCTGATTCAACTCCTTATTTATTAGAATATATAATTGTGAAGATTATCTACATTTAAAGCCTTAAACTAAGATTTAAATATCTAAAGGTATATGTTATTCAATGATACAATTAACACAGTAAGATATGAATTAAATTTACTTATTTTTTAATATTTCATATTCGAGGGAATTTTTATGAAAATTGGAATAATTGGGGGGACAGGAAGATTAGGAAGTGCTCTTGGTAAAACATGGGCAGAAAAGGGTCATAAAGTCATGATAGGCTCTCGGGATCCTGAGAAAGCTAAAAAATTAGCTAATTCAATGGGATCTAATGTAAGTGGTGGAAAATATGAAGAAGTAGTAAAATTTGGTGATATTATAATTCTAGCAGTTCCATGGTCAGGAGCAAAAGAATCAATCAAAGAAGCGGGAAATTTTGAAGGCAAGATTATTGTAGATTCGACCACTACAGCTGCTCCTTCTCTGGGAGGGCCTTTAATAAGAGTTGAGCCATCAGCAGCAGAAAAAGTTGCAAAATGGGCGGTGGGAGCAAAAGTTATAAAAGCGGTTCATACTATTGGAGTAGAAAGTTTAAGCAAATTACAATTTGGTACTCAACAAGCGAGTTTATTTATTTGTGGGGACGATATAGAAGCAAAATCAAAAGCCAAACAATTGGGGATAGATATAGGTTTTGAGGTTATTGATGCTGGGCCACTCAAAAATGCTAGACTTATCGAGCCACTTGCTATGTTATGGCTTGAATTAGCATATAATCAAGGAATGGGAACTGATATCGCTTTTAAACTTTTACGACGTAGAAAAGCAAGATAATTAAATTATTTTTATTATTTTTCCTTTTTTTACTACTTTTACAAGCATAAATATATAATCTTCAATTCTATTAATGAATAAATCTATAAAATAGGCTTAATTTAAAAATTACAAATAATCTTACATTGAAATAATTTTAAAAATCCTTTTTAAGTATTTGAAAAATGAAAGTTGTTAGATATTATAGTAATGATGATATAAGAACTGATGAAATTCCTAAACCTATTATCAATGAAGGGGAGTTTTTAGTACAAGTAAAAAAGTCTGGCATTTGTGGTTCAGACATTTTAGAGTATTATCGAAAAGCAAAGATGAAAAAATTAGGAGTTGATTCTTTAATTTTAGGTCATGAAATTGCAGGAGATATAGTTGAGAAAAGTAATACTATCAAACAACTCAGAATAGGAGATCGTGTCTTTGTATCTCATCACGTGCCATGTTTAGAATGTCATTATTGTATGCAAGGACATCATACAGCATGTAATTTACTTCATAATACAAATTTTGATCCTGGAGGTTTTGCTGAATATGTTAGAGTACCTCAAATAAATATTGAAAAAAAAGGAGTATACGTTTTAGATAAAGATGTGTCTTATGAAGAAGCTGTCTTTATTGAACCATTAGGTTGCGTGTGTCGAGCACAACGTTTGGCAAATATTAAGAAAGACTTAACTGTATTAGTATTAGGATGCGGTGCTTCAGGACTTTTACATATTAAATTAGCGAAACTAAGAGGAGTGAAAAATGTTATCGCTACTGATATCAATGAATTTCGCTTACAAAAAGCAAAAGAATTTGGCGCTAATGAAATTTTTAAAGCAAATATAGATTTACCAGATGAGTTAAAAAAGATCAATCAGTATAGATTAGCAGATGTTGTCATAGTATGTACTGGAGCAGTATCAGCAGCAAATCAAGCTTTACAATGTGCCGCTCCTGGAGGAAAAATCATTTATTTTGCAGTTCCAGAACCAGGGGTTTTCCTAAATGTTCCTATTAATCAGTATTGGAGAAATGAAATTACTATAATGACTTCTTATGGTGCAGCACCACAAGATCTTGATGAAGCATATAATTGGATCCTTTCCAAACGAATAGATGTAACAGATTTAATCACTCATAGATTTCCATTTAGTAAAGCTCAAGAAGCCTTTAAAGTAGTTTGTGAAGCTGGTGAATCAATGAAGGTAATTTTAGAACCAGATAAAGATTAATAGAAAAATTTTAATTTATTTAAGATATTCACTCCTTTCTAAATGTTTATTTAATATTCCAAATTCCCAGTAATTATAGATTTCTAACATAAATCCACTCATTTTTCTTTTTGGGAAGAATATGTCCAACTTAAGAAGATCATTAGTAGTAATATTGGATTTATTTGACTTTTTAAGCATAATTATAGTTTGATCAACCATTTTTTGATTTTTTACTATTTTCTCTCGCATGTATGTAAATGGTGTATTATCAGGGTTTTTTACGATATAAGAATGACTTGAAGTTAAAAATTCAGATTTTTCAAGAAAAATAGATTCTGCAAGATCGATATCTTTTAGGTATTGATCAATTGAGCATTCTGTAAAGCCATACCAGGGACCAAATCCATTTTCTCCTGGTTTACGTTGATCAAAACCTAAACAACTAATATGAATAATTCTCTCTTCTGGAAGGAAAAAACCAATATGCGATTTGGAGTGGCCTAAAAAAGGAATTGTTTCAGCTGTAAAATTTTCAAACTTTAATACAGCACCCGGACTAAATGGATTAACATTATCACAATTTTTATACCCATTTAATTCGCCAAATTTTTCTATAACTGAAAAATCCATAGCTTTATTGAATCCAAACCCTTTATAAAAGTTATGAAGCGCTAATAAATATGTGTGTTCGGGTATAGGAGCATGAATCATAGCGCCTAACGCCTCCCATTGATGTATGTGGGTCATATGATCCATATGTGCATGTGTACAAACATAGTTCGATACTGGTCCATAAAGATCTTCAATTTGCTTTATTAAGTACGGTTCAATATTCAAATCTAAAACAATAGATTGTGAATTTCTTCCTTTCTTAGGAAGCACAATAAGTCCATCACAACAAGAAAAGTAATATGGTGTTTTTATTTGATGTACGAGTAAAATATCTTCTGTTACTTTGCTGAGTTCAAGGTTATCTATTTTTGGAAGAGACATTGATGTATAATATGTTCATGCTTTACCCAATTGCATTAAAAAATAAATCAATCTTTAATAAGTTGACTTTATTAGAAATTAAGTCTTAAGTTTCCTCTTATATTCTCTAAAAACTATAAGAAAGAAAAAAAAAGTATAATTAAATATAGATTTCCTTTATATTTCTCTAAAATAATGCTTTCATTTTCTCTTCTTGCTGAAGAAAAGTTAGTAAAAAGAGAACTAACATAATTATAGAGACTAGAAGGGAGAGAATTGCCATCGTAAGCGTTAAAACAGTGAAATTAATAATTGTGGTTATTAAATTAGCAGTCAACCATACAACTTCAAGAATTACTATAAATTTAACTTGTTTCCATTCCTTTGCTAACATTCCACACAGGGAACTCACTGTAAGCCCTGCAAAAAGAGACGCAATAGTTAAACTCATAGCATGAGTTTCTGCAGAAACATTATTCAAAGATAAAGGCCCAGAAATATCCGGTATGAAAAACAGAATTGTAAAAATAAGCGCAACAACAAAATGAACGATAAATGTCAATTTTGTGAATTTTAAAATCTCTTCAGTCATTTTTAAATCACTTTTCTCTAGATTTCGTATTTTTAAATGTTCTAGCATTTATATTTTCCTTTTTATTTAAATATTGAAACTTTAGTAGAATTACGTAAAAATGAAATTAAATTAAGAAAAAAGAAAATAAAAAAAGAATTATAAACCTTTAGGTCCTTGTTTATAAATTTCAAATGCTTCATCCACAGAAACATTTTCGTGGACAATCGCTCTCACAGCTTTAATCATTCCAAGAGGAGAATCACTCTGAAAGATGTTTCTACCCATATCTACGCCCACTGCACCTTTTTCCACTGCATTTTTTGACATTTGTAAAGCATCTTTTTCATCAATTTTCTTACCTCCTGCGATTACTACTGGAGCTGGACAAATGCTAGTGACTTCTTCAAAGTTTTCACAATAGTAAGTCTTTACAAAAGTAGCTCCCATTTCCGCAGCCATTCTACTTGCCATTCCAAGGTATCTTGCATCTCTTACCATTTCTCTTCCTACTGCTGTAACTGCTAAAGTAGGGATTCCATAAGTATTTCCTTCATTGACCAATTTTGAAAGGTTCATTAGTGTCTGCTTTTCATATTCTCCTCCAACAAAAATAGAACACGTAATAGCAGAAACATTTAACCTTATTGCGTCATCAATTGAAACATTAATTTCTTCATTTGAGAGTTCCTTTAACATTGAAGCACCCGCTGATACTCTTAATACAATTGGTACATCCAATTCTGAAGGTACACAATTTCTAAGCATCCCTCTTGTCAGCATAAGTGCATCAGCATATTCAAATAATGGCTTCATATCTGTGAAACACTTTAATTGACCCGGGATATTTCCAAAGTATCCGTGATCAATTGCTAACATTACACAACGTCCACTCTTTGGTTTTATTATCCTGTTAAAGCGGTTCTGAAACCCCCAGTCTCCCACCACAACCATTTTTAGTTCCCTTTTTAATATTTTGAATATGATTTACAATTATTTTTTTAAAATAATTAATGATCTCTATTTTACTTTTTCGAAAAAATATCACAAAGTAAAGACAATAAGAAACAATTAAATAACACTTAAGAATTCTCCAACTCTATTCTTGATTTTTTCAACTATTTTTTTTGAGATATTTCTTCTAATAAACTCCTTTACCAGATTCAATCGATAACTAGCAATTTTCTTGTTAAAAGCTCTTGATAGCTTATCTATTAATTCATCATCATAAATTTCATTAACATCTTGGAGGATTGATACTGTATAATGTACTTCACTCACAAAATTAGAAATGTCATTTTGCAGAAGTTTAAGTTGTTCTTCTTCATTAATAATTTCTAGAGCTCTTTCAACAATCTGTTCCTCAAATTTTAATTTAGTATTCCATGGAGTTTGATAAATATGCTGAGATACATCCATTATTAAAGCATTTTTATCTTTTACTTTAATTTTATTAACATCAGGATCCTCAATTATATGGATTGTTTTACTTCCCTTGTATAATTCAGGTAATATATTATCTCCAACTGAATTTAGCAAATCTTCAGAATAATCAAATTTTTCATCTTTTATAATAAAAGAAGGGTAATTAAATATTTTAGCATGAATAAGGCTAAAAATACCATAAACTCCAAAAAGTTGAATTAAGTTTCTAAGATTTATCCTCCCAACAGTCTCCCGTTCAAGTTCAGGTGAAACCTTGCCCATTATTATATCAATTTTCTCATAACCTCTGATATTACCCTTTGCATCTACAAAAACAATAAATTGGTGTTCTGGGCATACAGCATTAGTTGGTATTTGGATTTTAATTGTACCAAATTTTTTTTGAGCAAAAACTGCTTCAGGAATATTAATGGTTTTTACTTTTTCACAAACTGGACATTTAACAATAAGTTGTCTAAAGGTTTCAGCAATCATGCAATTTGACTAATTATAATTTCTACTATTAATAAAAAGATGAATTCTCAATAAAAATATTAACTAATCCTTTTATAATTATATGTCAAATTTAAACAACTTTTACCTTATAAAAAAGTAACGGCAGTTAAGAAATAAGCTTTACAAATCTAGATTTCCATTCTTGATAATCCATTACATAATTGACCCCACAAACCTCGTTTAATTCCTTATTTTTAATAATATTATTCAATTCTTTCGCGCCTTCGAATGTTGGTTCGAATGGACCGTACGGATTTAATATAAAATTCTGATCTCTTAGCACCAAATAATCACAAATAAAAAGAGTTTTTTCAAAAATATAAAATGTGAATCCTGGTGTGTGACCATCAATATGAAAAGCTTCAATCCCTATAATTTTAAAATCTTGCTCAAATTTTTTGTCAAAGGGATGATTTATGGTAAATTTGTGGTCTGAATCTTCCTTGTGAATCCAGATGAATGCAGTATAGTGGCTTCTATATAAATTGGACGCTCCCAAGAAATGATTGTGTGTAAAAATGATCTTATCCATCCGTTCTAATCCTTCATTAAAAATAGAGGGACAGTCGATCCAAACATTCTTCCCTTCAATCTTTAAACAATATGCTGAATGTTCAAGTCCAATACGTGGATAAGAATTTAAACGAA
This sequence comes from Promethearchaeota archaeon, assembly GCA_048941185.1. Lineage (GTDB taxonomy): Archaea > Asgardarchaeota > Lokiarchaeia > Sigyniarchaeales > SOKP01 > Loki-b32. The sequence goes on along the minus strand of JBHLNW010000100.1, from coordinate 1,635 downwards.
TTACTTTATCATTCACTTTAGAAGTTATTATTTTATAATTTCGAGAGCCCTCTTCAGCTGTTATAAAATTTTCATTAGAAGAACCACAAAAAGGGCAGAAATCTGGATAATAATTTATCATATTATAACCGCATTTTAGACAAACATATTGAGCTTCCAACATCTTATTATTTCATGATTAGGTTTTTAAGATTTTAAATTTTTTACCATATAATATTTACTTTAGGTGATTTATATTACAATTGAAATTTCAAAAAAAAATTCAGATTACATGTTTAATATTGTGCAAAAAATAATAGATGAATGTGGTCCTCGAATGCCATGTAGTCCTCAAGAGGCTAAAGCAGCTGAACTCATTAAAAAAGAATTAGAACAGACATGCGATGAAGTTAGTATTGAAACATTTACATGCCATCCACGCGCTGCTCTTGGATGGATAAGAATAGCAATAATTTTAGTTTTATCATCATTTTGCTTATTCTTTTTAATTCAAATGTTTTTATATTCGAATTGGATATTCATTTTTTCAATTTTAGCATCTTTCTTAGCATTTCTAGCAGTTTTAATTGCTTGGGAAGAATTTTTCAGCTATAAAGAGTTTGTTGATCCAATATTTAAGAAGATGGAGTCTCAAAATGTTATAGGAAGGATAAAACCTGATGGTGAAATTAAGAAAATCTTAATCTTCTCTGGACATCACGATAGTGCCTTACAATTCAATCTTCTAAGATATTTAAAATATGGTTATGTTATAATAATTTTCATTGGTATAGGTGTTATGTTTTTTTGGTGTATTTCTTCTATTCTTTTCATCATTCTTTCTATATTTACATTTACAATAAATCTCAGTTTGCTTTATGAAATATTCTTTAACCTAGCAATTTTGTTATTAATAATTGGAGCCATCCCGGTTGTATCATTATTTTTCTTTGTGACTCCTGGTGAGAGAGCTAACAAAGTTCCTGGTGCTGTTGACAATTTAAGTGCAATCGCAATAGTACTGGGAGTTGGACGATATCTGCAAAATAATAAAGATTTGATACCAAAAAACACAGAAATAAGATTAATATCTTTTGGATCTGAAGAGGCATTCTTAAGGGGAGCTTTCCGTTATGTTGAAGCTCATTTAGAGGAATTGAAAAAATATGATGCGGAATGCATTAATTTAGACGCAATTCAAAGCACATCGTATCTCACTTTTTCAGATAAAGAACCTACAACAAGAACTATGCATAGTAAAGAAGTTGTGCAAAAACTTATTAAAGCAGCTGAAGTTGCTGGTGTCGAAGCAAAAATTGCCAGTTTAGGAGGAGGAGGCTTTATTGAAAAGATTGTAGGTTTAATTGGAGGTGGCACTGATGCTGCAGCGTTTTCAAAATCGAATATAAAAGCAAGCACTATTACAGGTTTGAACTTACTAAATATGGTTCAATTTTACCATCAAGAAACAGATACACCAGATAAAATTGAAAAAGGAGTGTTAGAAGATACATTAAAAATATGCATTGGATATCTTATGAATTAATCCAAGAAGTAACAGTTTAAATAATAGAAATACGTAAAATTGTAATATTAAAAAAAATAAATAATTTAGTTAAAGTCTTATCCTTTCACTTTTACTAAGTAAATAGACCA
>JBHLNW010000173.1:0-3019 GCA_048941185.1 Promethearchaeota archaeon | reverse complement strand
ATTTCTCAATTATTCGTACAAATAGGAAAAGAAGAAGAAATAATTAATATTCAAGAATTTAAACGTAAAAAAGAGGATTGTTTGAAAAGCTTAAAATAAATAATTTAACGATAAGCATATATAAAATAAGAGGTAAATCAAAAAAATGCCACAAGGAGTGTTTTTATTAATACATGATGAGATAAAAGGACCAGAAATCAAATGTTCTTTTTATAAAAATCCAGTAAATTTAAATAAAGAATTTATCTCAAAATTATACATGTCTCATGCGGGATTTGATTCTTCCTCTCATATAGAAATAAAATTTGAGAATTATCGTAGTATTTCATGTTTCACAGGTAATCTTGATCGGAGAAGTCAAAAAGAAGGGATTTTAGGTATTATATTTGAAGAGAATGAGGAATTCGATAATTTAGACTTATTTTTACAGCGCAATTTATATTATGCTATCGATAATCCTAGTAATGAAACAATGCAAGAAATATTTTCAAATAAACTTGTTAATTATCTTAAATTAAATAGCCTTTTTCAAAGGGTAGAAATTGAAGACATTCCAGAACTTTATATAATCAATGGAAACAATGATTACAAATACAGTTTGTTAAAAATTGGTGAAACTAACATTTCAATTACGGAGATGGCAGACTTGTATCAAAAAATCATGCATAGGCAAATAATTCCTCAATATCATTATGAACAGTTAAAGCTAGGAGGCCTAAATAATACCTTTTTGGTTATAAAGAGTGATGTGCATACTGAAACTATTAAAATGTTAATTACGACGATAAAATCCTATTTAGAAAAGTTTTTTTATTACTCATTAGAAATTTTAACATTAATGCTCCTCCCGTCAGTTATAAAAATAATCCCAACAAAAACAGAATATTTAAAAAAATATTCTGATAAAACTAAATCATTCCTTCAAAGTCTGCAAAAATCTGAGAATTATCAGGAAGAATTTAAAAATATAATATCAAATATAATCAATGGAAATATCTCTATATCCCCGTTATTATGATTTTGGGGTAATTCCTTTAATTTTTCTCTTAATATTCCTAAATCTCATATTAGTTATTCCAAAATTTACTTTCTGGACAGTAGAAAAACCAAAATAAATTCTATGTTTTGAACTTCAATAACTTCCAAACAAATTTTTTGACGATCCTTCAATTCAAGAGACATTTTAGCTATATCTTGTAACTGTTTCTCCTGTCTGCCCTCAAACTCTTTGATTATATTGAAGAAAATATCAGGTGGGACTGACACATAAAACAACTCCCAAAATTAGCTTGCTTTATATCAGTAAAATTCCTTACTTTCTACTAAGAAGTTTTAACTATTCCTAATATAATTAGGATTTCTAGCTACACTTGATTAATTTTATTTATATATATGAAATTTTATGATCTTTATAATTATTTTAATATTCTTACATTAGCGTAAAAGAATAAAATAAAAGGAATGTGGGGTTGTTTCGGGTTGAATATAAAAAAGAATAAAATTTGGATTATATCAATAATATTAATCAATTTAATCTTTATTGTTTTTCTAAACAATTATAAAATTGAAAATTTTGATTTTAATGATAATTCTTATAGAATTTACGATGATAATTTATCAAATCCTCAATCATCTTCCATAGATTGGTATAATGCAGACTGGCAATATCGTAAACTTATTAATATTACAACAGGATCTGCTGCAGTTCCATCCAATTATTCAATTTCTCTGACTTTTGATCACGCTTCATTAGTCAATTTAGGAAGATCTCGGGCAGATGGTAATGATATTAGAGTGGTATATAATACTGGCTCAGATTGGGATGATTTAGACCGGATTTTAGATTCAGGGTCCTCCTGGAATAACGAGACAACAATGATATGGTTTAAAATCCAAACATCCATAGCCGCTTCTTCATTTGACAGCAATTATTATCTTTACTATGGTAACTCCTTAGCAGGATCACCTCCAATTAATTCGACTAATATATTCTTATTATACGATGATTTCGAAAGTGGAAATTTTGACCTATGGGACGGTATATTTACAGCAACTGGTGATTCAATAACAGTTTCTAGCGATCAGGCTCAAACTGGCGATTATGCGGCTAAAGCTCAAGTAGATAATCAAGAAGATGCTCAGGCTGTTGTTTGGAAAGATTTCAGTGGTCATACATCTCTTTTTGCGAAAGTCCATATCTATTTAGATCCAACTTTCGCCACTAGTGGTCACTCAACAGTATTACAGTTTGTAGATGTCTCTACAGGCTGGCAGAATCTTATAAGCACCACTATCAATAATGATATGACTTTGTATATGTGGAATGATTATGTTAAAGAAGGTTATGGTTATTTAGCAACAAATAATATTTCAACAGGAAATTGGCATTTACTAGAAATGCAAGCCACTTTTTCAGAGACAAATGGTGAAGCTAGATTATGGTTAGATGGTAATTTAGAAATTGAACAAACGAATTTAAATTTAAGTGATTCGAGTTCAATACGATATTGTGCTGGTTTTTACTGGGCTAATCCAAAAAATGAGTCTAACACTTTATACATTGATAATTCCTATCTAAGACCCTGGGTTAATCCAGAACCTACATCCATTCTTGGTACTGAAGATAAGTTTAGATCTTCTATAAATGATTTTTATTATTATAAAGAAATAACAATTGACCATAATAAAGTCTCTGGATCAAGTAATCTTACTAATTTTCCATTGTTATTATCTATATATGATAAAGACTTACACGATCATGCACAAGCAGATGGCGAGGATATGGCTTTTTACAGTGGAACTAAATGGTTGAATCATGAAATAGAATTATTTAATCAATGTTATAATTCCACCCATGCTCAATTAGTGGCTTGGGTCCAGATTCCATCATTATCAACCTTAATAGATACGAAAATTTATATGTATTATGGAAATTCTACAATAATTTCTCAAGAAAACCCCTCAGGTGTTTGGGATGATAATTTCAAAGGAGTTTGGCATTTATCCGAAGATCCTACAG
>JBHLNW010000099.1:0-12256 GCA_048941185.1 Promethearchaeota archaeon | reverse complement strand
TTGCTGGCAAGTAAGGGCTGTGAAGGAGGAGTTGTATCTTGAATAGTAATGTTTGTTATTAAAGAATTCCAATTACCATTATTATCTTCAGTATGGATTTTATATTGATAGACAATCCAGTTATTCGGGGTCCATGAATTATATTCCCAAGTATTACCATCGTTTGTCATAGAATAGTTTACTCCTTCGATTTCTATAAACGTTTGGTTAATACCTGCAAAGTCGTATATATCCACACGGATTATCAGACTATCCCCTAATTCTAAAGGATCAGCACTTTCAAACAAATTAGAATAGAAGGGTAGAGTTGTATCTTGAACTAAAATCGAATCATTAATAAAGCCCCAGTTATTAACGCTATCAAATGCATAAATAGTATAATAAGCAATACCAGCATGGGAGCTAGTCCAATTATATTCATAAGTATCCTCATTAACATTAACCATAGTATAGTTCTTGGCCTCTAATTCAATAAAAACTGTTGAGACACTAGTTTCATTATCAAACACATCGACAGATATAGTGACATTATTTCCCAATTCTATAGGGTCTTCACTTTTGGTAATATTTTCAATAATAGGAGCAGTTGCATCTACAACTGTTATTGTTCCACTAGTCATATTCCAATTGTTTGCCATATCTTCCATAAAAATTTTATAGAAATGAATTCCTATAGATGGCTTCCATTTATTCCAGCTCCATGTGTCTCCACCTATAAAAACCATTGTATGATTCGAAGAATCGTATTCCAATAGAACTTGATTCACCCCTGAACCTGGAAAGTCATAAACCTTAATCGAAATGGTTACGTTTTGTCCTACTCGCAAAGGGTCCGAACTTTCAGTCAGATCTGAATAAGTCGGCGGAGTATCGTCAATAATATTGAGTTCTTCCTCAAGTCCTAAGGTCATGAAAGCTTGAGGATTGAATTGATTATTGTATTCTGTTTTAATCCAACCTCCAGATCGAAATGTATTAGAAACACGTATTTCATCGATTTTTCCATCTGTTGGCCACCGATAAATGGATGCACCTGGATTTGCAATCCCGAATCTCAAAAATTTGGTTCCATAATCCCATGCATCAGTACCACTAGCCCATGTGGTTTCATTTTCTAAGTTTCCATTAACGTATAACTTCATATAACCATCAATATTACTCACAACCACAACTAGATGATAAAATTCTCCAGGAATATATGTTCCACTTAAAACTTTCTTTGCAGTCGGGGTTCCTCCAACATCTAGCCAATGTTCCATGGCAAAATATTGGTCATGATCGTAGTAAAGCCCATGGTGGGGATCCTTTTTGATCATGATCCCATATCTGCGATTGTTATGATCGTTGGGAATTCCTGGAGGTACCTGATCCGGGTAGAACCAAGCTTCGTAAGTATAGTAGCTGCCCTCGGTGATGTTGGTAAGCGATGGAGAATTTGGTATTTCTATATATTCATCTTCAATGTCGCCCTTTAAATCGATAGCTCCGTCCATCTCTCCCGTGGCTTCAAAAGAGGGGGTTCCATAATCAGTTCCATTATTTCTATTAAGAGTTGAATCTTTTATAGAATCTATTCCACCACTCAATTCACTTAAATGCCATACACCTTTATAATTATTATCCCAAACACCTTCAGGATTCTCACGTGATCCCATGGTTGAATTCCCATAATACATATAAATAATTGTATCTAGGGATGTTGAGAGGATCGGAATACGCACCCAACTTATCAATTGAGCATGAGTACCGTTATAAGTCTGATCAAAAAGTTCTATTTCATGGTCTAACCACATTACATTAAAAGCAAATGCAATATCATTCCCAGTCGATGAATAAACATGATCTCTTAAATCTGAATCAAAAATGGATATTAAAATAGAAAAATTAAGAAGGTCAGTTGAACTATTCACCATCGCATGATCTATTGTTATTTCTTTATAATATCTAAAGTATTGAGCTTTAACGGGATGTTTTATTACCTTATATTGTTTACTAATTGAGTAAAAAGAACTTGGATCATATTGATTATTATATTCAGTAGCAATCCAATCTGCTGAACGAGCAGTGTTAGAAACGCGAACTTCATCGAGCTTAGAAGTAGACCAACCATTAGGAGATCCACCAGGACTACCCGTTATTGTATTCATATAGAATGGCTGTGGATTATCAAGAGACCCATAACCAGGGATTGGGTATAGCGCGTATTCATCTCCATCAATGTATAACAGCAGATAATTCTCATCTCTCACCAGCACGACATGATGCCATGTGTTATCATCAAAATTCGAGGTAGTTTGAATATTTTTTTTTTCAGTACCGTCATCAATTTCTCCATTTAACTTATTCAATACAGTTATCTGAATAGAATACCTTATTCCACCAATGTAAGCTCCTTTTGCTGCTAACCATCCCCATTGTCCCCCATCATAATTAAACCATAAAGATAATGAAAACTCACCTGAACCTACATTTAATGAAGAATCATCAGTGCAATTAATATGATCTTGTACATTATCAAAATCAATACTTCCATCGATCTGTCCATTTACCTGATCACTAGTATTTAAATTACTTATTGTTCCATGATTATAATTTGATGTACTATCTTTCATTTGAGGGGATGGGTCCGAAGGATCTTCACTCAAATGCCAAACACCTTTAAAATTGGGATCCCAAACATTTTCTGGATTTTCCTGAGATCCCATGGTTGAATTTCCGTAATAAATATCAATTTCTGTAAGTTTTGTCGTATGAAGATTCGGAATTCGAACCCAAGCAATTAATTTTGCATGAGTGCTGTTATAAGTCTGATCAAAGAGTTCTATTTCGTGATCTAGCCAGGCAGTCTCGTTAGCAAAAGCAATATCGTTACCATTTGATTGATTGACATGATCTTTTAAGTCAGAATCCAAAAGAGAAATTAAAACAGGAAAATTCTTATGATCCCCTGTTCCATTAACCTGGTTATGGTTAATTGTTATTGTTTTATAGTATTGAAAAAAGTGTTTATTAGGTGGACCAATTGAAGAAGTATAAATTAATGATTTTGGATCTTCGATTAATTTTTCATCATTTCTTACATTGAGAGTGATGTTTGGAAGGAGAATAATTGAAATTACATCAAAGATAAAAAAATATAGAAGAATATAACAATATTTTCTTCTCTTAATAAATCTTTTTCCTAACGTCATTCTTTCATCTCTGTTGATTATAATTGAGAAAAATGAAATTATTGATCTTTTACAAAGCAGTATAATATATTCCTATCTTTAAAAATAAAGCGAAAACACTTATATAAATTTTTTTTAATTTCTAAGTCTGCTATTTGAAAGGAAAATAATTGAGATAATATTAAAAATAAGGATAAAGGAAAAGAAATAACAATAATTTCTTCTCTTAATATATCTTTTAATATAAAAATTTGATGATGGGATTCCTACACTTTGCTGAATAGGAGGGTAAAAATTATCATATATTTAAGATAATTGAAAATCGTCTAGACAATTCAACTCAAGAATTTAAAAAAATTATAATGGAGGATATATGAAAAAAAATAATAAAATTCAGTTTTTCTCAATTTTCTTTTTTGATACCAATTTAGTCCTTTTATAACAGAAATTATAAATAGTAAAATTCTTATTATCTTTAAAAATATGTTAATATAAACTTTCTAAAAAGTATTTTATTAAAAAATAGAGGAAAGAGGTGCTAAGGCCCCATTTTACATAATGTCTACTTGATTCACCAATATACGGGAATTTGTTTAATTCATCGTAAGTATGGGAGCATTGAATTTAATCAAGATTTAGTCAGCGGTTTTTTAACAGCATTAAAGGATTTTAGTGTTGAATTTTCAAAGGGATCTGGAGAATTAAAAGTAATTGACATGCAGGTTTTTTACTTGCTTTTGGTCTTTAAGGAGGGTGTGTTGATTACGGCCGCTGCTGACAAGAATGACGATGCAAAGATTACGCATAAAGCTCTAACCGACATTATTGACAAGTTTGTAGTTAAGCATGGCGATCAACTCGAGAGTTGGTCTGGAGATGTCCGCATTTTCCGCGATTTCGACAATATTATAGATGAAATCTTACAGAATGGCAGGCTTGCTGAGATCCAATTAAAATTACCGATTTTAAAGATATTCAAGAAGGATTTTCAAAAATCCCAGAAGCAGATTGAGAAGAAGGGATTAGTTTTATCGGAGGAAGATTTACGCCAAGTTCGGGATCAGAAACCGGAATGGACCTCAAAGAGACTTCCCAAGCAGGTTATTACTCAGGGTTTTCTGGATAAGAAACAGTACAAGATTGCGCATTTAGCGGATGGGTTTCACACAATTTCCGAGATTGCTGAAGAATCTGGTCGTCCTGAATCTGAGATTCAACGAATAATAAAAAGCTTAGATGATTTAGGGTTGCTTTCATTTATTGAGATAAAATAATGTTCTTCTATTTTTTTTCCCCCACTCCTTTTTAATTAATGAGGTTGTAAAATTTAAATTTGTTCCAGAAATTTTAGATAACTCTTTGATTTTTGACATTTTATAACTATAAAGGGAAATATTTTTGAAAACTGTTTAACTAACAAAGTTAGTATGAATGTCAATAAAATTGATGACAATATCTATGAGATTCCTCCAAAGACATTAATGACACGGATTAAAGGAAATATTGAGAAATTTCAGATGAGGGTTCCTGTAAAAATTTATGCTAATGAATACATTTTAGAAAAAATTCGGTTAGATCGTACATTAGATCAAATATGTAACGTTGCTTGCTTACCAGGAATACAAAAACATGCAATTGCTCTCGCAGATGCTCATCAAGGGTATGGTTTTTGCATTGGAGGTGTTGCAGGAACAGATGCAGAGAATGGAATGATTTCTCCCGGTGGTGTTGGTTACGATATTAATTGTGGGGTAAGATTATTAAGGTCAAATTTATCTCTTAAAGATGTTAAAACTGTGCTTCCCAATCTGTTGAATTCAATATTTGAGAATATTCCCTCAGGTTTGGGTTCGAAAGGTAAGCTAAATATAAATTATTCAGAATTAGATAACGTTTTAAATAATGGTGTGAAATGGGCAGTTGATCATGATTATGCATTCGAAGAAGACCTTAATCATTTAGAAGAATATGGATGTTTAAAGGATGCGGATGCGAATTTGGTTTCACAAAAAGCAAAACAACGTGCAATAAAACAACTTGGTTCTTTGGGAAGTGGAAATCATTTCCTAGAAATACAAAAAGTTGATGAGATTTATAATCAAAGTGTTGCTAAGACTTTAGGTATACACAATAAGGATCAAATAACTGTTATGATTCACACTGGCAGTAGAGCTCTTGGACATCAAGTATGTTCAGATTCATTACGAAATATAGAACAGGCTATGAAAAAATATAATATAAAAGTTCCTGATAGAGAATTAGCAAGTGTTCCAGCAGATAAACCTGAAGCACAAAATTATTTAAAACAAATGGCCTGTGCAGCTAATTTTGGATTTACAAACCGTCAATTAATAACACATTGGGTAAGAGAATCATTTCAAAAGACCTTTAAAAAGGATGTAGACGATCTGGATTTGCATTTGATCTATGGAGTATGCCATAATATTTTAAAAATAGAAGAACATGAAATTGATGGTAAGAAAATGAAATTAAATGTTCATAGAAAAGGTGCTACAAGAGCGTTTCCTCCGAATCATCCTGTTCTACCCTCAGAATATAAAAGTATAGGTCAACCCGCGTTAATCCCGGGAACGATGGGTTCAGCTTCCTATCTCTGTGTTGGTAAACAGAATGCGATGGATCTATCATTTGGTTCTACTGCACACGGTTCTGGAAGAGTAATGTCTAGATCGAAAGCCACAAAGAAATATTGGGGAGAACATGTTAGAGATAATTTAAATAAACAAGGAATAATAGTTAGGGCTGCTTCGATGAAGGTGATCGCTGAAGAGGCACCTGGTGCTTATAAAGATATAGATCAAGTTGTACAAGTAAGTCATGATCTCGGAATCATTGAAAAGATTGTAAGATTAGTTCCTATAGGAGTAGTTAAGGGATAATTTATCTACATATAAATTTTGATTTAGATATCAAATACAATATTTATTTTAGCTTTATTCTTTTTTTCTTCGATATTTATATAAGAGTAAGTTATAGCTTTAACTTCAGTGCCGGGTTCATGTTTGAGTTTATCAAACTTTTCTCCTTTAACAACAGCTTTTAAATAATATTTTTGTTCATCTTTATTTATTGGTTGAATTTCAACTTGATTAAAAATTAATCCATCTACATCAAAAATATAAAGAAATTCTGTTAAAAAGTCAAAAAGTAAAGCTTCTTTATCTTCTGCTTCAATTTTGATGATTCTTTCAGTTTTTGGTGTTATTGATCCTATGCTAGGAGTAATCGTTTCCATTAAGCTATAAACAGTTTGTTCAAATGCTTCTTCGAGAGTGCGACCTTCAGCTTCGACTGAAACATCGGCAGTATGATCTAAAAATTTATAGCTAGCTTTCCTCATCTTAATTTAATTAAACAATAAAAATAGTGTTATCTATATCTCTTTGATATATATATGTTTTATAAAATTATATAAGTTTCTGAGCAGTTTAAATTGAAAATGTAGAATAATATAATATGTTTTATACAATTTCGGATGACTTAATTTTTTATCAATTGATATCTTTTAAAAAAAAGTACTCTAATTATGAGCTTAAACTCCGTGAATATTTTTTTGAAAAAACAGAAGGAATCTATCCAGAATTTGTAGTTGTTGTAGGGCAATTCACTTTTTTTTTTGTTAAGAAACAACATTATTTTAGCTCTAAAGTGTACTTAGACTCTATGAGAAGAGAATTAGGTAAGAGAAAGATTGTTATTATAAGAACTGAAAAAACACTAATCAATATTTTATTTAGCTTTTTTCCCGATTTAAATATTGAAAATATTAAAATAGAGTTTGACAATAAATCGAGTAAGAGAGAAATTTCAATATACTTTCTCTTTTTTGAAGAAAGAGGGATTGCTATTGGGCGTAATGGAGATTATATAAAAGCAGTAAACGAAATATTTGAAAAATATATTATTTTTGAAAATCAAAATAATCCATTAAAGGTTAAATGTAAATTCAAGAATTAGGATTTTAATTTTATTTCACTTCACCAAGGTACGTTCTTTAAACCAAGCACAAAAGCTACTGTATTCGCTATAATACTTACCGCAGGAGTCAAAATTATTAAAAAACTTATTATAAAAATATCAGGTAAAAAGAAGACATTTGGTGCTATAAAACTTGGTATTGAGATGAATAATAAAGCCAATAAGGCAAAATCTAACTGATCCACTATCCAAAAAGGGGCTCCACTTTTAATATTAAATCTTCTCTTCAAGAAAGAACCAATTAAATCACCTAATACCGCCCCATATGAAGCTAATACGATTCGAATGATTAAAACAAGGAAATTAATTGGAAATTCTCCACCTATAAAATAATATTTAAAAATCGCAACATCATTATAAAGATTGTATTGTCCTTGAGCTGTTGCATCAGCGATGAGGTCATTTATAGGAATCCACAATCCATTAAAAAGGAGAAAGATGCAAAAAGATATGGGAATTCCAATATACAATGGTCCTTTTAATCCATTCCATGTTTTATGATCACCCAATATTCTCCTACCATCTCGGAAATATTTTCCGCCATCGATTGGTTTACCTCCACCTGTTATTACCATCGAAGCATTTGAAATGTAGGCGGGAACGATGATTAGAAGACTAAATATTAATAATGCAACCCAATCAGCCCAGTTGAATAAAAATGATATTATTAAAAAATTACCTAAAATCAATACAGCAAAGATTATTGCTAAGATAACTGCAATCCTTTTATGATTTTTTTCAGTATCAGTTAGCTGGTTTTCAGCTGGCAAAAGTCTTTAATTCCCTTAATAAGAGTGTTTATACATTATTAAAATAAATAGTTAATTAAATTAAACTTTTTTTAATAGAAAAAGCTATTAATAAGAACTTAATAAATATTGCTTCATAAATAATATTCTTTTAAAATACCGACAATAATATTATAAATTATTGAAAAGATTCATCAAAATTAGCTATTAAGGCTTTAACATTTTTCTATTAAATTAAAGATTAATAATTAATTTTAAATATAAAATTGAAATTTTCAATATGCAATTGAAATATGGTAAATTTCGGGTGCAAATATTTCTATTAAAAATGACGGAGTAGCGGAGTTATAGTTGTTGAAGAATAATAATCATAATCATCAGTTTAATATCGAAAAGTTTTATAAGAATTATCTTAAAGGGTCTAAAATTTTTAATAATAGAGATGCTTTAGATTCATCATATATTCCTGATGAATTACCTCACCGTGATTCTCAAATAAGAAAAATTGCTGAAAAAACTGCGTGTGCATTACTAGGTGATACTCCTCCAAACTTTCTATGCTATGGAATGACAGGCACAGGAAAAACAGCGACGATACGATATGTTAGCCAAAAGTTAGCACAACAAAACTCAGAAATTAAACCGTGGTGGATTTATATTAACTGTAATATTATCTCAACACCCTATCGTATTTTAGCTCATATTTATAACACTATTTCACGACGGGAGAAAATCCCTCCAACCGGTTTACCAAAGGATATTATTTTCAAAAAACTTCTCGGATTATTAGATTTAAAGGTTGGACATTCAATATGTTTCTTAGTATTAGATGAAATAGATATCTTGGTTGATAAGAAAGGCGGAAATGAAATCTTATACGATTTAACAAGGCTAAATGAGAATTTAGATAACTGCAAAACAAGTATGATTGGTATATCAAATAAGTTGAAATTTCGAGAAAACTTAGACCCTAGAATAATATCTAGTTTAGGTGAGGAGCATATTGTTTTTCCATCATATGATGCAAATGAGCTGAAAGATATATTGATTGAAAGGGCAAAAATCGCATTTCAAGAGAGTATTTTGAAAGAAGATGTTATACCTTTATGTGCAGCTCTTGCTGCAAAAGAACATGGTGATGCTCGAAAAGCATTACAATTATTAAGGAAAGCTGGAGAATTAGCGGAGAGAGACCAGAATAAAATTGTTTCAACCAAGCATGTAAAGAAAGCTCAAGAGGATTTAGAAAATGACCATATAATGGAATATATTAAAGGAATGCCACTTCAAGCACAATTGGTATTAACTTCCATTTATTTAATTTCAAGATATAGCCCTGAACATGTAATTATTTCTGGAGATGTGTATGATGTTCACTCAGAGATTAGAGGATTGATACCTGGAGTCAGGCAATTAACAAAAAGGAGAATAAGCGATTATATTAATGAATTATCATTGGCAGGGATAATCTCAGCAGAAATAAAATCTATGGGACATTATGGAAGAACTAAAATAATTAAGCTTGATATAGATTTGGAATTATTAGAGAAGGTATTATTAGAAACTGAAAAATTAAAAGGTATTTTGCATCATAAACCGATTTTTTTACAAACAGATAAAGTAAAGTTGAAAAATAATATATTTAAGAAGTTAATTTAGGTACTAAAATCCCATAAATCAATATCTTCAGCAATCTTATTTAGAAAGAACTCTGCAAGATTCTCATTTTTATCTTTTAACAATAAAAACAGTTTTATTAAGTGTTTACAAAATTTTTTATTTTCTGCTCTCCGTGATTCAAAATCGTGGCAGTTATGACGAATTATTTTTTTATTAGTGTTAATTTCTATTAGATATGATTCTTCTTTGGAACCTTTGACTTTTGATTTTATTAAACCCTTTGCGCGATCATAACTCAACATCTCAAAAGCTGTGTCAGAAACCGATACAGACCTATTTAATGTTCCCTTATCAGCGAAAGCATTAATTAAAACACTAAAATTGGTTGAATCTTTTGAGATATCATTTTTTAAGCGTTCAATCTTACTTGCAGTTTTAATTTTTTGTATCACTTCAATCTGTCTTTTATCTTGCCAAGCTAGTAATTGATTATTCAAATCCTTTGATAGCCTAAAATTTTGGTTATCATCTTTAATAAGTAATCTATCTTCAATGCATTTATTAATAAATTTTTGAACTTTTTCTGGAGGATCAAGAAATAATTCAAAGGATAATCTATATAACAAATCTTTACGTAAAATAAAAGGAAGATCAATTATTTTCCAAATATATAATAACATCTCTGAAGGATTATCGCGAGGAATTGCTAAATTCATGATAATTAAATGATGCTTTTTATAGTTTAAGTAGAATAATCAACCATTATTTTTTAAGTCTAATTGTATACCTTTTAAGTTATTTAATTCAATAATCGAAAGAATGCCTGGAGTCGGATGTATGCCTAAAGAATTCATGAAATCTGTTTGAGATTGAAAACATCCTGAATTGACTAAAGCAATATTATTGT
Organism: Promethearchaeota archaeon; assembly: GCA_048941185.1. Taxonomy (GTDB): domain Archaea; phylum Asgardarchaeota; class Lokiarchaeia; order Sigyniarchaeales; family SOKP01; genus Loki-b32. Next base: position 1,811 of record JBHLNW010000099.1, on the reverse strand, counting down.
AATAATCCATTCCATTAATATGAATGTGACCTGTATGAAATATATCGGGAATCTTATCTATTACAAGCCAATCTTTGTTTGTCGGTGCTATTTGGGTTTTTTTCCCATAGATCGGAGCCAAATGTCTGCATTTTAATAATTCAATCATTGTATCTACTGGCTTATTATTGTCTAAACCCGGTATCAACACATTTAAATCAAGGATACTATCGCCATGAAAAACTAACGTATTTACATTATGTGTTTGAATAAGTGAGGGATTTCCAATGCACAATATACCATTATCTATGAGTTCTGCTGAATATTTCTTTGGTACAGCAGGTCTAGGAAGTGCATTTCTCACTGGTTCGTGATTTCCTGAGCTGTAAAAGATTTTAATATAATCAGAAACTCCAGAAAGCATTTCTGTTGCTTTTTTAAATTGATTATATATATCTGTTATTAGAAGATCACTTTTTTGTGCTGGATAAACTCCAATACCATCAACTAAATCACCATTAATTATAATATATTTAATTTTTCCAGCTCGTTCTCGTTGAGTTTTATTTCCTATTTTTCCGTTTAAGAATTTTATAAATCTTGCCCATAATTTTTCTTCAAATTCTTTACTACCGATGTGAGTATCAGAAATTAAAACAAGGGATATTGGATCTGGTGATAAATTAGGTTCATAATCTTTTGGAATATCAATTTTAGATAAATAATTACAGTAAATAATTCCGCTTTTCCCTTTCTCTCCTGGTTTGTATGTTCCTTCAATATAAATCATTTGATCATTAATAGTTCTTTCCGCTAATTTTACATTTTCCTGATTCTCAGAATCTTTACGGATAATAACATTAATAGTGTTAGTAAGATCTTCTAATGTTAAGAAAAAGTTTCCATTTTTAGTTTTTCGAATTTCATTGACCAATCCAATTACTGAAACTTCTACACTATTGGTTAGTCGTAGTATATTGTTAATATTGTTCGCAGAAAGAACGTCAGGTCTTTTTCTCATTAAAGTTCGAAGTTTATTGAATTTATCAACATTAAGATTATAGAAATCTTCATAATCTCCGTTTGTATAAAGTTTTCCTGTAGGATCTGTTATAATGTCGTAAGAAAATGCAAATTCTTTAGCAATAGGTTTATAAGCAAGTGATGATTTGGATTGTTCAAAATTTGTTTTCTGAAGTTTATTTTTGATTAATTCTTTAATCGAATCTTTATAGGAGTTATTTAAAATTGTTTCAGCTTGATTTGAAACTAAATTACTTTCTACTTGAAGAGTATTTTCATAAGTTTCATTAATTTTTGGTTTTATCTTTTGATAAGATTCTATATTTAATGAATTAGATGAAAAATCTTGAACATTTTGTTTTAAATCTTTCTCTTGAGTAATATTGGAATCAAATTTTTTGATTAGAACATTTTTTAAAGATATCTGTGATTTTTCTTTTAAAAGATTCTGTAAAATTTCTTCTGTTAGATGGCTGTTAAAATTCGGAAGAAAACTAACTTTTTTAATAATTGATTTAACCTTTGCTAAAGGATTTTCTAACTTTAGAAGGATTTCTAAAGTCAAAGGTGTTATATTAATCCCAGAATTGGAAAATTCTTTGATGATATCTTCTTTTTCGTTTAAATTATCGTCTTTCAATTTTGTATTGATTAAAATGGAATTATTATATTAATTGGGGTATCAAATTAAATCATTTTTTATTAAAGGAAAAACAAATTTCCTTTTATAAATGGAGAGTGTAGAAAATTAGCATTCTCTCTAAATTTATAAAAGAAATAGCTGATTAATAAATGAATTTAATTAAATC
>JBHLNW010000098.1:0-12292 GCA_048941185.1 Promethearchaeota archaeon | reverse complement strand
TTTAAAGAAAGACTTAATTATCTTACTAATCTTTTTGAAACGCTTTATTATGACCAAATCATGATGTTCAAAAAAACAGGAAATACTAATTTGTTTGATGAAGATTAGATCTTATCAATTACTAAGGAAATACTTGATATTTAACGTTTCCAAATTTCAAAAAGCATGAAAATATTTAAATAGCAGTGTAACCTATACTTAATTAAGAAATGACAGTTGATGAAAATATTGAGAATAATAGTCATCTTTTTAGTAATAAACTCCGAAAATATGAAGATACGCTTGTAGAATTTCTACTGGATATTGCCGAAAGTAAACGAGTGAACCCAAAAATTTCCACAATCTCTTCTTGTATATTACTCCATGAAAAATTGACTCAAAAAGAGTTAAAACAGTTAACAGGATTTTCAATGGGTTCGATTTCTACATTTTTATCAGTTATGGCGGGTACCGGAGCCATTGAAAGAGAACGGATTCCCCATACTCATACATATACATATTCGTTTTCAGGTAAACTTGAAGACCTAACTACTAAAGGAGTCGAAATTGCGTTAAGTAGTTTTATCTCTTTTGAAGGTTATTTAAATAATAAAAAAAAAGAATTAGATAAATTAATTGATCAATCTAAAGAAGGTGCAGAACATCTTAAACATAGAATTGAAGAATTACTTGAAACTTTTGAAATTTATGAGGTTTTGTTTCCAATCATCACAGATAATGCTATCGAACAAATTAAAGATGATAATTACATAAAGCAGTTGTCTCTTATAAAAAGGAATCAAACAGAAGTGTGGAAAATTCCATTTGATGAAGAAGTATATTTAATCGAAGATGACATGTTGAATCAACTTACGGCTTCACCTATGTTTTCAAGTCGAGATCAAATGTTTATTAGGATTCTTGGGTACTTTATTACAAGAAAGTATCTTACTCAAAAGAGGCTACAAAGAATTACCGGTTTATCTGCTGGGAAAATTTCTGAAGAGGTGAATTTATTATTAGAAAATGGTTTAATTGAAAAAGTGCATGTTTCAGAGAATGGTAAAATTACTTATGGTGCTGAATCTGCGGGAATAATACTCTTAAAGTTTTCGAGATCAGTTATTTATAGAATGGCTAAATGGGATAAGGAATTACAAAAAATGAGAGTAGAACTAGAAGATAATCATAAAGATTTAAAAAATTTAAATGGATATGAACGAATTAAAAAAATTGTTGAGTTTCTTCTTATTGCAAATTCAAAATATAAAAGATTCATAGAATTGCTTGATAAAATCCTTAACCAATAAAAACAACTGATATAGTTTATTAGTAGAAGTTCACATACGAGTTAAGTTTCTTCGAGGTAAATTCTGAATTTTAGGATTATTAATTAAAGAATCTAATAGTTTAATTACATTTTCTTTATCATCCTTTATGTTTTTTGTCTCTATATCAATATAATTACTCATATGATCATTAAACATTTGAGAGTTAACGTTTTCTCCTAATTTTGCAATTATTTCTCTCTCTTCTATTAAATTTTCAACTGGAGTTAATAGCTCAAAATCTCCGTTTTTCCATTCATCCCATAATTCAGAGAAAGGAACGACATTCAAAGTTCTAAATCTAAATATGGTTGGATTAATCTCAGTTAATACTCTTGCTGTTTCTTTGACATGTTCTTTAGAATACTTTTTTCCTCCTAACCCTAAAATCACATATAAACTTAACTTAATTCCAGCGTTTAATATTTTTTTTCCTGCTTTAATCATTGATTCAGCATTAGTTCCTTTCCTCATTATTCGCAAAATCTTACTACTTCCACTTTCTAATCCCATATAAACAATATTTAACCCCACATTTGCTAACTCTTCTAACTCTTCATTAGATTTTCTTAAAATATCTAATGCCTTAGCATAGCAACTTATTCTTGGAACATTTTTTAATGTATTTCGAATATATTTTATTACGTCTACTAAGTAATCTGTTGGAGCAGATGTTGGATTACCCCCTGCTAAAAAAACTGGAAATCCGTGATAATTATTTTGAGCATAATAGTCAATATCTTTTTTAACTTCTTCAAGAGGCCGAATTGCATAATCTTGAACAACACCATACATACCAGAATATGTTCCGCAGAATTTACAACCACCCGTCAATGTATTCCATGAACATCCTCCAGTTACAGGAATTAAAACAGACATAGAAGCACCTTCTATAGGAGGTCTTATTATTATTTGACTTGCAGAGACTTTTGGCAGCATATGAAAAAATAGAAAAATTATGTTAATATTCTAATATAAGTCTTTCAACAATTTAATTGAATCAATTTTAGTTTTTAGATATTATTATAATGATTAATAACGGTTCTCGGAAACTATTTAAGGTGTTATATATTCACTTAACTAAAGTTAGAGAATATAACATTCCAATTATCAAACATTAAAAATTTTTAAGACAATTTTATTATCGTTCAAGGATCTATTAAAAAATGAGTTATAATCGAAAAGATATATTATTCAGTTTTAAAACTGTGATTTGTGGTGCAAGTTCAGTAGGTAAAACATCTTTATTCAATCGTTATTGTTTTAACTCATTTAGTTTTGATAGTTCTCCAACAATTGGTATAAATTTTCATTCAGTTTATTTAAAAATCAATTTTACTAAAGAAATAAATCCACAGAAGGAGAATTATGTTGTAAATTCCATTTTTGATTTTGGAGGGCAAGAAAGATTTACTCCATTAATCCCAAAATTTATAGATGGTGCTAATGGTGCACTATTAGTATTTGATTCTGTGAATCCATCATCTTTTAACCAATTAGATTTCTGGTATGATAAAATAATTGAAAATTCTATTGATACTAAAATCCCAATAATATTAGTTGCTAGTAAAAATGATTTAATTGAGAAAACATCAAAATCAGAAATTGTCGATGATAAACTTATCTATGAGTATTTAGAAGAAAGAAAATTAGATGGGTTTGCTAGAACATCTGCTTTGGAGAATTATAATGTTCTAGAAGTTTTCAAAGAATTAAATAACTCAATGTTAAAAAAACAGCATATTCCATTTGTTGTAGCATAAAATATTAGGAAATCAGACTTAAAATTCTCTTGAATAAACAAAATCTGAAAATTCATTGAAGAACATTTTCTGTGCTTTATTCAGATCTGGATATATTTTTTTTAATGAATTTTTTGCTTGTGCAATAAAATTTTTTGCTAAATGTTCTGCAATCATTAGTGCATTCGTTTCATTGAAGATATTTTCTACTTCTTTAAGATCATTTGAAGTCAAATTTTCCTTATGGAAAAGTTCATTTAATATTTTGGATTGTTCTTCATCGGTATTTTGAACTGCTAAAATGTATACGATCTTTTTTTGTTTTCCCTTAATATCTTCTTTTAAATCGAGTAGATCGTCACGAATTGCATGAGCTTGGCCAATAAGTAACATTGCATCACTCAGAGGTTTGATTTGATAATGAAGATTCCCTTTAGCTAAAATAGCTCCAATTTTTGTTGATTTCTCGAATATTCTTGCTTTTTGAAATTCTACTATGTTCAAATATTGTTCTAACGTCATAGGAATATTATTGTAATTCATATATTCTTCTACTAATTGTCCCTTCATTAAGTAATCCATTGCTTCTGTATATTCTTTAATCGCAAATAGTTTTAAATGTTCAGGAAATTTTGAAGATTTTAAAATGTCTAAACCCAAAAGATATCCTTGAGTACCTCCTAATATTGACATATCTCTTCCATATAATGCAATTAAATCATCCTTTTTAGGAAGATCTATATCCTTATATACTTGATTTATTTCATTTTTTAATTGAACATGAAATGTGGGTTTCCCTCTTCTCATTGTATCATTGTCTAGAAGATCATCATGTATTAAGTGCCCACTATGTAATAATTCAACTGAAATAGAAACTTCACGAATTTGATTAATTTGATCTTCCATATACATAGGATTTACTATACCTTCAAAGGCGGCTATTAACAATATAGGATGGATTCTCTTCGCTTTTTCATTTAAAATAAATTCTTCAAGTTGATTAATAAAATCATTGAGAAGGATATCTTTTTCTCTCTTGTGGAGATTATTAAAATACCATTCTAATTGTTGATCTACAAACTCTTTTTCGGTTTTAAAAAATGCATCAATCATAATAAAAACTCAAATTTGCTTTAGTTTAGCTAATGCAATAATATTAATATAAAACATTTAATAATTTAATTTTATTATATATCAAATTTAAAAATTCTTTATGAAAAGAGAGGAATTAAAATGAAAATTGCGGTAATTTCAGATACTCATGATCATAAAAATAATATTTTAAAAGCAGTTTCTATAATAAATGAAAGAGATGTTGATGCACTTATACACTGTGGGGATTATGTAGCACCATTTGTTAGGAGATGGTTTAATGAATTAAATGATTCGATAAAACAGAATTTTTTTGGGGTTTTTGGAAATAATGATGGAGAAATTCTTTTTCTAAGAGAAAATTTAGGGCAAATATGCGAATTCCCGCATAATGGAAATGAAATGATTCTAGAACTTGGAGGTAAAAGAATTTTTGTCTCCCATATGCCAAGAGAGCAGACTATAGCAGCGTTAGGAAATTCAGATCATTTCGATATAATTCTAACAGGTCATACACATATCCTATCTAATAAGAAACTAGATAATGGTACTTTGGTGATTAATCCTGGTGAAGTTTGTGGTTATTTGACCGGGAAAGCTACTTTTGTTATAGTAGATACAGAAAGAATGGAATCTGAAATAATTGAGTTATAGGATTCAAATAATCATTTTTTTCTTTTTTAATATTCTATAATAATTTTAAATAATAAAATTAAATCCCTTTATGATTAAAGGCTTTTTACTTATCCTTTTATGTTATCTTTTTTTTTAAATATTATGTCATTACCTTTAGAAGGGAAAGTTATATTAGATTTAACGAGGATGCTACCGGGTCCTTTTTGTTCAATGATTCTCTCCGATCTTGGTGCTGATGTTATTAAGGTTGAAGATCCTCGTTATTTTTACGGTCAACCGCCTCCATTCTTTCAAAAAGGAAGATATCGTGAGAGTGCTTTTAATTCTATTCTAAATAGAAATAAAAAATCAATTACACTTAATTTAAAAAAGGAAAAAGCTCGTGAAATTTTCTATAAAATAGTTAAAAATGCGGATGTAGTTCTTGATTCCTATCGACCTAAGGTAATCAACAAATTGAAAATTGATTACAACACTCTAAGTAAAATAAATCCATCAATAATCTGTTGTTCTTTAACTGGTTATGGTCAATATGGCCCATATGAACAAATAGCAGGTCACGATCTTAATTATATTGGAATATGCGGTATTTTAGATTTAAATAGAGAACGGAAGGTTTATGGCGATGATCTTCAAGAAAGAAAACCTATAAACCCAGGTGTACAAGTTGCAGATATAGGGGGTGGGTTAATTTCAGCTATAGGAATTTTAGGCGCAATAATTGAAAGAGAGAGAAATCCTGAAAGAAAAGGTCAATATATAGATATATCAATGACAGACTCTGTTTTTTCTTTTATGCCTCTTGTAGCTGCTTATCATTTTTCTAAGGACCTAAATGAAGGAGTGGAAACCCAAAATCCCTTACATGGAGATTTTCCTTTTTACAACGTTTATAAAACAAAAGATAATAAATTTTTATCCGTAGGGATAGTTGAAATCAAGTTCTGGCGAGTGTTATGTGAGACCCTAGGACGTGATGACTTAATACAAAAACAATTTGCTCAAGGAGAGGATAAAGAAAAAGTTTTTGTAGAGTTACAAAATGAATTTTTGAAAAAAAGCCAAAAGGAGTGGATGGATATTTTTAAAAGTCTTGATGTATGCATCATGCCAGTAAAATCTTTTGCTGAGGCATGTGAGGATCCTCAGATTAAAGCACGCAATATGGTTACAGAAATAGATCATCCAAAATTTGGAAAAATTCAAAATATAAATTCACCTATAAAATATTCACGCACACCATTAAAGATAAGAGAATTATCCCCTACACTTAGTCAAAATACAAAGGAGATTCTTAAAAACCTCGGATACACCAATGAAGATATTCGGGAATTTAGAAAAAAGGGAATCATTTAATAAATAATTACTAAATCTGGAACCCGAAGATCAAGATTAATGTTATGATTAAAAGAGAAATAAAGGTAAAAACTAATAAAGTAATAAACATAGGCCAATCTTTTAATTGTCCATAAAATCCTGCTGCGTTTATTGTGGAGTAGATCGCCATTCCTATGGCAATAAAAAATACAGTTACACCCCAAAATTGGCCCATTATCAATCCAATCCCTCCAATTATAAGCATTACAGAAGTTAGAAATTCAGCAATTAAATGAAAATATAGTTGTGTTGGCTTTGTATTAAGATCGGGTACTTCTTTTTTCATTAAGAGCATTAGCCACATAGATAACATTGCTATTCCAATTATTATTACATAAATTGAAGCAATTAATTCAACTACCATTACATTCACCTTTATATAATTGATCTAATCAGATTCAATAATAATTAAATTTACTTAAATTTTCTGTAAAGAATTCTCTATGAAAATCGATCTTGTTTTAATTCTAATTTGTTATTTTTTGCTAGTAAAATCAAAAACAACTTTAATTGCATGAGACTCAGATTTATTAGCAAGAATATTAAATGCTGTCTCATATTCATCGAGGGGAAATTTGTGAGTAATTAGCATCTGAGGATCTATTAATCCTTCTGAAATAAAATTTAAATAATGCTGAAATGCGTGTAAAGATTTATTTCGAAAAATTTCTATACCAAATGCATTTGATCCAATGACTTCAAGTTCTTTAAAATAATGAAGAGTGTTTTCAAACCTTTTTGGAGTGCTTACGCCAAAAAAAACTAGTTTACCTTGAGTGCAAAGTATTCTCTCTCCAATTTCAAAAGTCTCTCCTGAAGCGATAGTATCAACTATAGCATCCACACCATCTAATGCCCATTTGAAACCCTTTTTAGGAGTATATAATTCTACATTATTGTATGCAGCTATTTCTTCAATAAGTAAATCACCTGAGCTTAAAAAAACATGATCAGCTCCTAATTTAATTGCTAAATCTTTCTGAAATTGATATCGTCCAATACCTAATACAGATTTTACTTTAAAAATATTCTTTAAACAAAGTATTGTTAACAACCCTATGATACCTAAGCCATAAACAAGTATTTGAGATTTAGGCTTTGGATTTAACAATAAAAGAGAATGAAAAGAAACAGAAAAAGGATCTGCTAAAACTGCTTGTTCAAATGATATTTTTTCAGGTATCAAAAAACACTGAGATTCATGAACAGTTAAATAAGAACTAAATCCCCCGTACCCACTTGTCACCCCTAAATGCATTCCTACTGGAAGATTCCCTTTCTGGAAATTTTTACAATGTTTAAAATCACCTAAAGAACATCTTGAGCATATTGGTAGGATTCCTCGAGGAATACATGAAAACCATGGACTTATTACTACACGATCTCCCTTTTTAAACCTTTTAACTTTAATCCCAACACTTTCAATAATGCCTACGGGTTCATGTCCCATTATCTGAGGAAAAGATATAAATGAACGTATAGGATTATCAAGTGACCCTTTAAGTCTTAATTCAGTCATGTCACTACCACAGATTCCACAAAAAACGGTTTTAACAATAACCCAGTCTTCTGAGATTAACTTTGGATATGGAACATTTTTTAGAGATACTGGTCCTCCCGATTTCCAATACCCTTTTGGATTTATTTTTCCTCTTATAAATGCTTTCAATAACTTGAACTTTTTTAGTTCAAATATTAATGCAGGAATGTAAACCTTCTCACTTTTTAAACTCATTTGCTTTTAAACTCCAAATATTAATCGAAATAAAATTTAACCTTAATAGACTTAAATTTCTCCTGATTTCTCGCAACCAAAAAAGCTCTTTTATAATCTTCTAAGAGAAATTTATGTGAGATTATTGGTGTTGGATCAATTCTTCCCTCTTCTAATAATCGAAAATAATGATAATAGGCATGATCTCGAGTACCTTCAAAATTTTCTATAGCAAAGGCATTACTACCAATAATATTTATCTCCTTAAAATACCATGGTGTCCATTCAAACTTTTTAGGAACATGAACTCCGGTCAAAATTATTACTCCGGATCTCTCCTTATTATTGTTAAAATTAACTAATCTTGATTTTACGATACGCAAACCTGTTTCAAAGGTTTCTGCAGATGCAACAGTATCAAATAAAAAATCAATTCCTTCTAATAGCCAAGGTTTTTTTCTTTTAAGATAGTATATATCACAATCCAAGTAATCTCCAACGCTTTCGATAACTTTACTTGGAGGAGATGATTTGATTACTAAATCTGCACCAAATTTTTTTGCCATTTCTATTTGATGTGAAAATCTAGCAATTGCAATTACTGTTATATTTTCATAAATACTCTTTAAGTAGTGAATTGTTAAAAGCCCTAAATTTCCACACCCATAAACCCCACAAATCGATCCTTCGTTAAGATTAGCTTTTAATATAGAATGAAGCACTACTGAAAAAGGATCTGATAGAACTGCTTGCTCCATTGAAACTGAATCAGGAATTTTTATTGCCATGGTTTTATGCGCTGGAAAAAATTCTGCAAATCCCCCTGTAGCATCACTACTAGTACCGGAATGAATTCCGGGGCTTAGAATCCCTTTTGTAAAATTTCTGCAAAGATATTTATTTCCTTCACCACAAGCACTACAAACAGGATTAATTTCTCGAGGTTCGCAACTTATCCATGGATTTAAAGCAACTCTATCCCCTGGTTTTAAATTTGACGAATTTCCGACTTTATTAACAATTCCAACTCCTTCATGTCCTAGAGTTTGAGGCCATGAAAGTAGGGCAGTTATGGGATTATCAAAATTTCCATCAAGAAAGATTTGTTTCTGATCAGAACCACATATTCCACAATATTTCGTCTTCACGACCAGCCAGTTCTTAGATTTAAGCTTTGGAGGAGAAATTTCTTTCAATTGTACTCCACCAAGTTTAGAAAGGTATCCTTTTAGATAAAATGCTCCCAATATCTTAGATAATGCTAATCTGTAGAGTTTGTAGTTAAATACGAGCGCTTTCATAATCGTATTCATTGGGGATGATAAAATTGTTAGATTTTTTTTAATTAAAGAAGTTTAAATATTAATAAATATCATTAGCTTAAAAATTAATAATTCATTTTAACTAAAATTAAAAACTTAGACATTTTTATCCAAAAAGATTAATATAAAATTTTATAGAATTTATAATTCATTTTCTAATTACTTTTATAATAACATTGATTGAAAAACCTAGAACTATGGAAGTTGATATTGAATTATATGAGATGATTAAAAATTCTGGAATAGATTTAATTTTATCATTACCATGTATTTTATTGAAAGGACTTATAGTGGAAATTAATATAAGACACGAAATTCAAAATATTCCGATAACACGAGAAGAAGAAGGGGTTGGGATTGCTGCAGGTGCTTATTTAGGAGGGAGAACCCCCTCAATATTGATGCAAAACTCTGGATTAGGTAATTCAGTTAATGCAATAAAATCATTATTGCAACTATATAATATTCCTGTTATATTTATAATGAGTCATAGAGGTGCTGAAGGAGAAAGGATTTCTGCTCAAATTCCGATGGGTAAACTTACACCAAGTCTTTTAGATTTATTAAATATTAAGAAATTCATTATTAGTTCAGTAGATGACATTAAAATAATAAAAAGAGCAGTAAATTTGAGTGTAAAAACAAAAAACTCAGTTGGAATCTTATTAAAAAGGGATTTATGGAGGAAATAAAATGAAAAGATATGATGCCATAAAAAGAATAGTAGAATCATTAAATGATGAATTAATAGTATGTAACCTTGGTGCACCTTCAAGGGAACTATATAATATAATGGATCGAGATGAAAATTTTTATATGTTGGGTTCAATGGGTTTGTCAAGTTCAATTGCTTTTGGTATCGCCATTTCTAAACCTAAGAGAAAAGTTATTTGTATTGACGGCGATGGCTCTATTCTTATGAATCTTGGAAGTTTATGTACAATAGCAAATAATAATCCGCAAAATTTAATACTGATAGTTATCGATAATTCTTCTTATGGATCTACCGGGGATCAGAAAACTTATACGAGTAATAAGACAAGATTGGAAATAATAGCTAAGGGTGCTGGATTTAATTCAATAACCGTAATTGATAAAGAAGATCAAATTCAATCTATATTAAAAAATTTAAAAGTAGGATGTCATTTTGTACTTATTAAAACTCAACCAGGAAATGCAGATGTAGAAAATGTCCCTTTACTCCCAGAAGAAGTCAAAGAACGGTTTAGAAAAGTAATTTCATAAAAAAATGAAATTAATTCCCAATCTCTCTACTAAAATTTAATTAAGAGCACTCTTATTATTCTTTTAGAATAAATAATTAAATTAGGATTTGTTGAAATGACAGAGGAGTTTAAAAAAAATAACAACAACGAAGATACTAAGGAAGAAAAATTAGAAGCTGATTCAGTACTGGAAAAAATTGAAGAAGAAAAGCAAACAGAAAAAACTAGTAAACCTGTTGTTATTAGAGCTGATGCTTATAAAACAATAATTCTATACGCAAGTAGATATGCAAATAAATCAATTGCTCCAGAAGATTGGAAAGAAATTTATGGAATTTTAATAGGGAAAGCAGATCAGGAATTAGTCTATGTAGAAAATGCTGAAGCTTTAACGTTTGGTCATTCTACAGATGTTCAATTGGATGAAAGACACTATGGATTTATTGAAGAAATACAAGAAAAACTTGATAAAGAAGGAAAAGAGTATTATATGGTGGGATGGTTCCATAGTCATCCAGGTTTAAACTTATTTTTTTCTTACATAGACATAATCAATCAATTAGGCTTTCAACAGAATAATAATGATTTTTGTGGTCTAGTGTTTGATCATACTCTTTTAGGAAAGAAAAAAGAAGAAATTCAAAAACGAGAAGATGGTTCTGAATATACAATGACCAAATATGATACTGGTTTTGAAATCTATAGAATAACAAATGTAAATATGGATATTAATGAACCTGGATTTGATAATAATTATCATAAAGTAGATTATGTTATAGATGGATTAAATAAATATTTTTTTGCAAATGTGTTATCTGAGTTATCTGCACTGGTGACTGAAGGAAAACCTCTACAATCTGCTTATAAAGAAGAATTCGCAATAGATAAAAATACTCAATTACCCTCAAACTCGAGAACAACTGAAAAAGACGAGACATTACATTATAATACCGATAAAAATGACTTTGCAACTAAAGATTTATTAACTGAAATTCCTATGACAGAAGATATTGCATTTGGAGTTGATGACGTTTTTTATGGAGAGAGTGAAGAGAGAAAAAAACAAAAACAGATGAAGATAAAAGAAGAGGCTGAGCAGTTAATTTATGAAGGAAATTTGGCTTTTAAAAAGAAAGATGCTATTACTGGAGTTGAAAAGTTCAGACAAGGGATTGAAAAGTATAAAGAAATCAAGGATTCTGAACGTGTCTTAGAATTATTGAGGACAGTTGCTCAAATATGTATTTCTAATGAACATCTGACTATTGCCGAAGAATTTACCAACGATTTATTTAAATTAGCTAAAAAGCAAAATCAACTTTTTTATTTAGGGATTACCTACTATATTAAAGGGTATTTGTTATTAAAGAAGGGAGATAATGAAGTTTTAGAAGAAGCTTTGCATAAAATTCAAGATGCTGCTGTAAATTTTGAAAAAGAAGGCGATTTTGCCGGCGCAGGAATGTGTTTTAACAAAATTGGGTCAATTTATCAATCACGCTTAAGTAAATTAGAAAACGCATGTCTTTTTTATCGAACAGCCATAGAAAACTTTAATAAAGCAATCTTAAAAATGCATCCATTAAGAACAGATTTTTGGAATAAACCAGAATTACTAATTCAAAAAATTGTAGAATTAAGAGATATTGTGGAAGAGTTATTGCCTAATTTAGAAAATGTTAATTTAAAGAAAAAAATCATCACTGATCTGAAAAATCTAAGTTATAATTTTTAATAATAATTTTTAAAATAATCTATTTTCTTAAACTGTATTCCAAAAAATTAAATTTTAGGATTCATTATTTTATATACTTCTTTTAGTGATTTACATTATGCCAAGACGTAAACAGAAAATTAAATATTCAAGAAAAATTGT
>JBHLNW010000172.1:0-3050 GCA_048941185.1 Promethearchaeota archaeon | reverse complement strand
ATCACTAAAAAATAATTACCTTTAGGGAGCGCTATAGGTGATGTAAAGTTCTGATAATTCCAACCGATAGCAACGGTATAATTTAAATCTACATTTCCATAAATAATATTATTTGGTGCATTGATTGATGAGTTATACCCTGTTATTTGCAAATGTACATCATCCATTGAATGTGCTAATGATGCATTAATTTTAATATAAGCCCCATAAATGATTGTACTTGTATTGAGCTCAATTTGAACGCCGAGCCCTCTTACGCCGTGTTTATCTATGAATAAATCATTTCCACTGACTTTATCTTCAATAGTATTTATTCGTCGCATGTAATATTCAATGTTTGTAAAGTTCAATTCTATTTGTGTGATTTGCCAAGTTGATGAGGGTAATTCTATACCTATAGAACTTAAATTATCTAATGTGCCTTTTTTATCAGAGAATTCAAGAATAGGGAAATTTAAAGGAATTGTTAACGAATTATTATTAGGCGCAGCAATTGAGGTTTTCACATTACAAAATAAAATTAAATAAAAAATTGACAAAAACAGAGCAGTTGACCCTATAATCTTATTCTTGTTTGAACTTCGCAAAAGCCTTCTCCAAGTTATATTTATAATTCGTTGTTATTTAAATTTTTTTGAAGTTGTTTTAACATATTTGAAGTAAGAAGTGGAGAAAAAATAGTATAAAAGAGAAAATAGGAAATATTGGCATTTACTTCATTTTCATATTGTTCCTTAACTCCAATCATTTCCATACCAAAAAAAAACTAGTTATAAATAATCATTTTTACATTATCGTCATAATATGAGGATTGATTCATCAAAAAAAAGAATTTTTATTGTTATTTTATCAATTTTCCTTTATTTGCAGATAATGTGCTTTATTATTCCTATTCGAGCTCAAGAACAACCTCCTGTATTGCAAATAAATCTTCCTTTCATTTTAACTGAGTATGCTAACAATAAAGGTCAAAATGCCAATGACACATCTATTAATATAGACATTCCATCACCCACATGGAATTTATCATCAATTAATATAAATTTTACAAGTATTACAATGAGTAGTGAAACTGTAACAATAGAAGATGAAGCATCAGGGTTTGAGACAATCCGTCGAAATTATGATGAAATTTGTGCTATGCAGCTAAATATAACAGAGCAGAGTAGAGTTTTTGCGGTGGAAATTTTTGGTTATAAGTACGAAAGATCTATCAGCCCAGAACCAGTTTATGTGAGAATTGAAGGCTGGAATTCAGTTTTTCATAGGCCAAATGGCATTATATATGGAGAACAAATTGAATTGAATATTAGCGTGATTCCTAATTGGTACATTCAAACTTTTAATTCTCCAATTGATCTCTCTCCGGGCTATTACTGCTTAGTATTGGATGGTTCAAATGTGAATTTTCTAGATAGGTACTATTGGTATATTAATAATTTAAATGTCAATTCATCACTTTATATGGCCAAGTATGATGATGATCATCATCAATGGGAATATAGGTTGGGTGATGTATTTCTGCACAAGATTGAACGTCGAGTCAATAGATCTTACAACCCAGAAGACATTAATATGACTATTAATATTAGAAATGATTTTTATCCAGTTCAAAATGGGGCGTCTATAGGAACTGGATTAATCACAGTATTGAATCTAGATTATTGTCCAGATAATTCTAATTTGAACATTTTAATTTCAAATAATATTTCAGTCAAACTACTTTTGGATTATAATTATCAGATTTCAATTTATAATAGTTATATTGAAAAAGCCATAGGTTCAATTCATCAAGATTCTAAAATTAATTGGATTCTGAATCCCTCAATTACAAGGTTCTCTTATAATTATTCTCTGTTATTTTCTTTTCCAAAAAATTGGTTCAATTTTTCAATTTTCAGGAATTCATTAAATATCACATCTCAAATCTCCATAGATTATTCTAAAAAGCTTTTAATTTTGCCAAACGCTACAATCATAAACGGTGTTACTTGGGAGATTAGCGCAAGTTCACCTAATATTGATTTTCAACTAAATGTTCCTAAAAGCACCTTCGGACCTGAGCAAGATATACAATTTTCCATCCAAGACCCAGTTCTATCTGGAAATTATACAATTTTTCTTTATAATTCATTAGGATTTTTAATAGATCTAAAGACTCTGCAGATCCCAGATGATATGAATTTATATCAGTATAGTTTATCTGCTAATCCAGAGGAAGGGACTTATAGAGCTTACGTATTTTGGAATAATGCTACGGATGCTGGATTAGAAATTTATGAATTTCAAATTGAAGTACCATTCACCATTCCAATTGAAATTCTTTATGCCGTTCTTATTTTAGTGGCTTCAGTAATTACAATTTCTTTATCATCATTTTTTTTAGTGAAAAGAACTAAAAGAATTAAACATGAAAGAAGGCAGAGAATCTATAATGAGTATATGGATGCTTTAAATATTGAATATTTTATTCTTTCTGAGAAAAATTCTGGATTAAGTATTTATGATCAAATTATAGCTGGTGATGAAATGGATTCGACCCTAATATCAGGATTCTTACAAGCAATTAGATCTTTTGGGATAGAACTTACCAAAAGTAGACATGAATCTCAGACAATCAAATTGGAATACCAAGATTCTAAGATTTTAATGTCAGAATTTAAAGATTTTAGATTAGTTTTTATTATGAAGGATAATCCTTCTGAAGGTTTTTTACAATCTATTGATTTATTATCTAAGGAAATTGACGATAAGTTAGGTAAAAATCTAGAGAATTTTGATGGAGATACTAGTGAATTTAAAGATATCAGGAAAATACTTGAGAACCATTTACAAATTGCTCTAGTTTATCCTCTCAAAGTTACAAAGAGTAAAAAAATTAAAGTATCTCAAAATGAAAAATCCATTATTGATCGGGCTTTAGCAATTATGAAACAAAGAAATTCTGATCATTTTTATGTAGCAAATCTTTTTGAAAAGAAAAGCCGATTTCATGTAAAAGATGCTGAAGATATATTAAAGTTAATTAAAAAAGGTGTTTTTAATCCAAT
>JBHLNW010000171.1:0-3071 GCA_048941185.1 Promethearchaeota archaeon | reverse complement strand
ATCTATTAATGATATAGCATATTTTTCATAATCATTACTCTTTTTGTACTTTTCAATATTCTTTCTAATTCTTTTTATATTTAATAAGTAATTAATCCATCTATTTTTAAATAAAATTCTATAAAATGTATAAAATCCAGAAATAATGATTATGATAATCCAGAAATTGAGTAAAACAGTTAAATTATGTTCAAACATTATAATCGACACTATTATACTTAAGATAAAAACCATAGATGAAATTAAAAAGTATTTTTCTCTATTTAAAAAGCGATAGATCTGATTTTTTTGGTATCTTTTCATTATGTCAATTTGAAATGAGAATTTTAATTTTTTAGACAAATAAAGTACAAATTTATTCAATTCAATAATTGATAAAGAGCTACTTAAATTTTTCAACTAATTTATATTTTTGGAGAAAACATTCTTTAAATGTAATTAACATTAAAAATAGATAATAATGCTAAATTTAACAATTCGAGAAGTTGGACGCAAGTTAAGTCAAGCAGGTAGGTTAAAAGCAACTCCATTATGCATTTACGGCTCAGAGACTATTCCAGAGAGTGCGGTACCCATAAAAGATATAAATCGTTGTATTGCAAACGCTATTTTTGATTTATCAGTTCATAAAAATATCAATTCGGTATATATTGGAAAGGGAGTATTAAATGGGTGCTGTCCCGGAGGGCAAGCGTGGTTTGGATATAAAAATTTTCTACCAAAGTTAAAATATTTTTTGTCAACAGGTTCGGAAGACTTTAGGGGTGGAGCTGCTGAATATTTAATAGCGAATCCGGATCTCTCCGAAAAGCGATTAAATTCAGTTGGCAGAATTATACCAATCAACAATTACATTGTAATACGAAAATGTGAATCTGTAGATATAGAAAATTTAGATATAAAATCGTTTCTTTGTTTTGGGAATTCTGAGCAAATAAGGAATCTATGCTCATTGGCACATTTTCGACCAGAGGACTCATTTACAATCCAAATGCCGTGGGGACCTTCGTGTGCTTCTTTTGTAACATATCCTGCAGGAATGGCGGTAAATGGCCCAAGGGATTGTATTATTATTGGACCGACTGATCCTACTGGTAATTATTGGTTTCCTCAGAATTACTTATCAATGGGTATTCCATTTGAGATTGCTATTCGTATGGCAAACGATCTTGATGAATCTTTTATTATAAAAAGATCTGAAATAGCGTTTCCCGTGAAGCGGAATTACTTAATAAAACAGGAGTAAAATTAAAAGCTATTTCTTTTTAAATCGCATTTTACAATTCATCCTTATGAGATTTTCAAATAACTCTCAATGAAACATTAGATGAGAAATCAAGGAAGATTGAATTATTAAATTATATTTAACCCTTTTGAATAATTATATAATCCCATTTAATACGGGCAAAATATTATTAAATCGAATTTAAGCATGAAAGGAAAGATTTAATGCACTTCAATAGAAAACAGAATCTTAAGAGGATTTATAAATTTAGAAGACATCAATACTTTAACAGTAAGATATTTTATTAAAAGGAGAAATAAAATCATGAAAATACTTCCGGCTGATTTACCCGAGTCATACATTAGGTCGATAGAAGAGATTCTTGAAGGTGATTGTTTTAATAGGCCAGAGCATATAAGACTAGCAATCAGAGAACTTATAAGAGATAACTTTTTGAAAACTAGAGATACCTGATGTCGCAGCTCGATAAAAGGAATGGATTAGATTTTTTTGATTGTTGCATTAATTGTTAAAGACATCTAGTTTCTATTCCAAAGAAGGATCACTTTTTTCACAATAGCATTGAAATTACAAGTTATCATCTTTCACATCGAAAAAGGGAGTTTATTTAAACTTTTAAAATAAGAGATGCAAAAATGATTTCCATTTATTTGTAGGTTTGATAAATTTTTAATAACTTAAAGTAAGAACATTTAAACTTCTTCTTAATTCTTTTTAGATATAAAAGTATAGTGAATGTGTATTAATATGATAAAAATAAATCCCTATTTAATGGTAGATAATGGAAAAGATGCAATAGAGTTATATAAAGACCTATTTGGAGCTAAACTTGTGGAACGTACACCTTTTGCAAAGGAATCAGGAGCTTATTTTGGGTTTCCAGACGATTATGATTATGAAAATTCAACGATGCATGCGGTTCTTGATATAAAGGGGGCTATAATAATGTTATCTGATAATGCTTTGGGAAAACTTGGTTCTGGAAACGTACAAGTTTTGTTAACTCTCGATTCTAAAGAGGACATAGATAAGATAAATGAAAAGGTTCAGAAGAATAAATTTAATGTAATCATGCCCTTGGAAAAAACATTCTGGGGATCATGGTATTTAATGTTTGAAGATTCTTTTGGAATTGGATGGCAAATTATGTATGCTGAACTATAGTAATTCCTTTTTTTTCCTTCTATTTTAGAAAATTAGACAATATATTATTTGAAAATCATTAAAGAATTTTCTATATACTCTAAAAGATTAGTATAAGCAAAATTTTCAGAAAAGACAACAATTTATAATTTACTTCAAAATTGATAAAGATAAGAGTCTAATTAATAAGCCCTTCACCATTTTCAATCATGGTTTTAATTCTCATGGCACATCTTGAAGCAGGAGCTCCGTCAATGATGTCATGGTTAAAGCATAATGTAATGCTTAAAAATTCACGAATAACCACTTCATTATCAATAACAGCGGGCTTTTTGCCGATTCCTCCAAGGATAATAGCAAAAGTATCACCTGTTGGAGTCATTCCCCACCCTGTTCCTTTTCCGAACATTCCTACTGCTGTTAATGAGCAAGTACCAGTTAATTTTTTAGCAAAAAGTGGATCTCTCTTAAATTTACGCCACATTAATTTTTTGAATATCCATGGCAGTTTTTCATAATTTAATTGCCTTTTATCTTGATAAGTCCCACCTAACTTGTTAGTTTGGGCAGATCTTATTTCTTGATGAATTTCTTGGATTGTTTTTTTATTCGCGGCTCGTATGATATGGCCTATTGGTGCTTTTTTTCCTCCAAAATCACGTTCAACCATCGTCATAATGTC
>JBHLNW010000097.1:0-12496 GCA_048941185.1 Promethearchaeota archaeon | reverse complement strand
GTGTTGATGATAATTGATAGTTTTCTGTTTAAATTTTTAGGCAAAATTGCGGATTATATCAAATCATTTTCATGGATTTTTATAATGATATTTACAACCACTTATTTGATTTGGATTTATAATACTTATTTTAGAGAATTCTTCTTTACTGTAATTCCTCTTATCATTATAGTCCAGATTCTTGAGTTTACTTATCTTTTCAATTTATTATCTTATTGGAAATTTATCGCTTCTAATAAAAACAAAATCAAATCAGGTCTTATAATAATTACTTATCTTAATTTCATAACGTGGCCTTTGTACTTCTTGAGTTTGGATCAATTTCTTAATCTTAATTTAGTGTTAGCTTCACTTTTTATTATGTTTGTAATTACTCTAATTGATAAAGTATTAAATGAAAAGTTACGAAAATCCTTGAGATCTTTTTCATTTCTTATCATTGGAGCATTATTATCTATTGATGTGTTTTTAGCACTAATACGATTTGATCTAATCTTAAATTTAAGTACTAGTTCCTTAATTTTTGTAATATTTTTAGCAATTCTTTTGAAACCATTCAAGAAGCATTCACTTAGCTCATTTTTCTTCTGGTTAATGATTTTTATCTTATTATTTTTAATAGTATATCGAGGATATGCCCTAGGTTTAGGTATTACTGTTCTAGTTTTTGGAATGTTGCTTTATCCGTTTATCTTTCTTTTAGAAGAATTAAAACGATTTATCAATAATATTATTGTTTATCTTTCAAGATTCTTTAAAGCACTTGAATTAGCAATAAAGAATATGTTTCTTAAAATCTATCAATTCATAAGGGTACACTATAAATCACTTTGGATAATATTTAGCATTTTTATATCCAGCTTAATTGGTATCTCAATATCACCGGCTGTAGGGAATTTATTAGCATGGCAACATTCAATTCCTCTAATATTTCCTATTTTTGGGTTACTCTACTCACTTCTCCCATCCAAAAAATCTGATGATGTGAATGTAGCATTTAGACGTCGAATGTATAGATTAATTATCTGTTGGGGAAGTATTCTAATTCTACTATTTGTTTTTATAACCCCAGTCTGGTATATTTTTACCACTTGGATATCGATTTGGATTATAGGAGTTATATTATTGCCTTATATAAGATTTAAAGAGAAAAATGAAAATATCTCAATTAAATGGCGATTCTATACTCTTGTAATTCTAATTATTATGCTTATTGGCTTAGGAATACCAGTGGTGATTCAAATCATTGTAAATTTTATTTTATAAATGGAAAAGATCTGAAATAGATCATTTCTCTACCACTCTTTTATACTATTTTCATTAGGTTTTTGTCATCATCAGTTGATTCCGAAAATGAAAAGTTGAAAAGTTTAAATATATGTTAAAATGAACATATATTTGTAAATCTAAAAATAAACATACATCATAAATTAAAAAAAAAAAAAAGAATGAAGTGATCTAATATATGGAACAATTAACAAAAAGAATTCTTGCTATTGTTATCATTGCTGTAATAGGAACTGGCATCGGTATTGGAGCGTGGTATTTTCTTGCTGGTCCAGAAACTGCCATAAATCCATATATATATCCAGGTTTTGAACCAGAACAAAAACCACTTAGTCAGACATTAAAATTGGGACTTCTTGATGATATGAGTTGGAGTGGTTTAGGAGCATGGCAGGGTGCATATATAGCAGCTAGAAGAATTAACTTAGCTGGTGGTATTGATATTGGTGGGACAACATATTATATTGGTCTTGTCGTAGAAGATACAAAAGAAGCAGCATATGATTTTGATTCAGCTAAAGCTGCTGCAAATACAATGCTTGGACATAGACCCCATGCTTGTTTTGGAGGTTTTCGTTCTGAAGTTTTCGGAGTTTATCAGGATATAATAATGACAGGTGAAACTCCTTTTCTTATCACCGGAACCGCCACAGAAGATTGGTGTAAATTAAGGGTTGGTAGTGATTATGACTTTTATAAATACACATTTCGAGTTATGCCACTTAATGATGGTAGAATGGGTACTATTATTGGGAATTTTCTAAGTTCAAAGATTATGCCTAATATTACTACACATATTGGTTATCCAGTAAATAATGTAACAATTGTCTATGAAAATCTTATGTGGACTGCCCGAGTTAAAGCAGAAATCGAAAAAGTATTAGCAGCTAATTTTCCCACAGTGACTTTTTTTAGTGAAGTAATTCCCGCTGGTGGCCTAGAATATAACTATGATACGTTATGGGCAAGATTAACGGGTGGGGCTTCTAAAACTCATCTAATAATTCCCATTATCTCCGATCCTACTGTCGGGGGTCAATTTGGAGCGCGCTATAATATATACCAACCAAAAGCATTAGTAGCAGGCATCAATGTATTATGCCAATTTGGTCCATTAACATATATGGAGGCTACTTGGAGTGGTACATTCTCAAGATATGGTGGTATGTATGAAGTAACATCTCATGGTTTTGCGTTCGTTAATCTAACATCCGCAACACTGCCTTTTCTAGAAGAATATGTAGAAGAATACGGAGTGTATCCAATATATACTACATTTGGAGCTAATGAAGCTGTTAATATGATTGCTACAGTAGCAGATACCTATGATACCTTGGATCCAGACGACTTTGTTAAATATTTGGAGTGGTACAACACAACTAATACTTTTCAGGGAACGAATAACTTATATGCATTTGATCAGTACCATGATTATATCCCAACTGACGGAACTCCCGCTATGACTGGATATCCTGAAAATATTTTCCGTCAATGGCAACCACTTAATTTGTCTGCTCCTTACCAGCGATATTATTATGATGCTCCTATGCTTCCAGGATGGGCTTCTGGAAATGATACTGCTGGTCCAAGTGTATGGGATAATTATGTTGGGCCTATGAGCGCAGTGACATACCCTAATATTGGTGGTAAACCCATTCAAGCTTACAAAAACAGGTTAATGTTTCCACACTGGTGGTAGTAATTTTAAAAAATATTTCAAATAAATCATTTTTTTTTTTATTTTTTTTTTACAAAAATTTCTAAATCTTGATTATTTTAAAAAAATTTTTTAAAGAAATAATAATTAAATTTATAAAAATTAATTAATGGTTTGATTTAATTTGGTCACTGAAAAATCTTTCTGGGAAACATTAGCTACTTGGGTTAAAAAGAAAGTCGTTCTTGGGATAATTATAATTATTGTAGTTGTTATCTTAGCAATAGTAATTCCCCCACTTGTTTTACCACCAGCCGAATCCACTGACTTTATAAAAAAAATAGTTGAAACCATAATTTTTGGATCAAGTTTGGGTACAGTCCTAGCATTAATTTCAATAGGGTATTCACTGGTTTACGGTGTGGGAAAAATAATAAATTTAAGTCATGGAATGTATTATTTTTTAACAGGATATCTTATCTTTTCTTTTTCGGTATATGGTCCAGTTCCTTATCCATACGCAATAATTCTTAGTTTAATAATAATTACCGTAATTGGGGCGTGTACATACTTATTTCTCATAAAACCATTTCATGGAAAGGAAATAATGGTAATGATAATTACGTTTTCATTAGGTTTCCTCATTCAACAAATTATATTATTGGTAGAACTTTTAATACCTGGTTATACGTTTCTTAGTTTAGATCGATTTATTCCTGGGAGTTATATTATTTTTGGAGCACAATTTACTTTTTATAGACTTTTTATTATGATAGTCTCTGTGTTGACTATTGCGACTCTTTTGATATTTATAAAAAAGACGAGGTATGGTAAAGCTATACGGGCAGTTTCTCAGGATCAAGATGCTGCCAAACTTATGGGAATAAATTATAATGGGGTTCTTTTATTTACAGTGACTATTTCAGCTTTCCTCGCCGGATTTGCCGCATTCCTTTATGTGCCGGAAGAACCATTAAGTATGACAACAGGGTGGAATTTCCTGTTACTGTCAATGTCAGTAGTGATTCTTGGTGGGATGGGAAGTATTTCAGGAACTTTAATAGGTGCGTTTATACTTGCATTTTCAAAGTATTTATGTCAATATTTCATTTCAGAACCTCTAGCGGGAGTTTTTCACCTTTTTGTGATAATAGTAATGCTGGTAATTAGACCATACGGAATTTTAGGAAAGAAAGAGAAAATATAAATAATTTATCATAAAACATTGTGCAAAACCTAAAGAAGAGATGAAAAATGGGAAAACAAAAAGAAGAATTGGAAGTTAAAACCCGATATCCAATCGGAGATCCAATAAGACATTTTTTTTACCGAATTGCTGCAGGTTCGAAACGATTTGTTGAGACTCAGATTCCTTCAGCTGCGCATAATTTGAAATCTTGGGCTAATTCCTTTAGAGGAGGGTTTATTTTGACTTTTGTAATTATACTTATAGTTGTACCACCTCTGTTAAATGATCCTGTGTATTATGACATTTTTATTTCTGCCATGATATTTTCAATTCTAGCTGCAAGTTGGGACATTTTAGCAGGGGTTACAGGACAGGTAAGTTTTGGACATTCCGCATTCTTCGGACTCGGTGGATATAGTTTTACAATTTTTATTAATCTTCTTGGAGCTGATTTTATTACATCTTTAATTATGTCAGGAGTATTTACGGTATTACTAGGTTTAATAATCGCAGTTCCATCCCTTAGACTTAAAGGTCCTTATTTAGCATTGGGAACATTAGCTTTTAGTTTGGCATTATATTATGTATTTCAATTTCCTGAATTACATATAGAAAATATATATTTACCGTTAAATTTAAGGCAATTTTGGCTTAGTGATAAAATGAGAGCATTTTTTATTGTCTTAATTTTCATGATAGTAAGCATTCTTATCTTGCTTATTATTTACAATTCAAGGATAGGAACAGTCTTCAAGGGAATACGTGATAATGAATATGCTACGGAGGCTTCAGGTATTAATACTATGAAATATAAATTGATATCCTTCATGATAAGTTCATTTTTTGCCGGTCTCGCAGGGAGTCTTTATGCTCTTCATAACGGAATGGCTACATTTGTAATGTTTGAGAATAAATTATCATTTTACCCCGTAGTTTTTACGATTTTAGGGGGGATTGCCTCTATTTCTGGAGCAGTAATGGGCGCTTTCACTTTTGTATTTTTGGTTCAAATCATTGGAGAAGCATTCTCAGTGGTATTTCCCATTGAATTCATGCAATATGTTGATACTTTTGCTCTCGTCGCCTTTGCTATTATTTTATTACTTATTATTCGATTTTCAGAATTTGGGATTTTAGAACCCTTGATAAAGAATGCTAAGAAATTGTATGATATTCTTTTAGGGAAATAAATTAATTTAAAAAAAGGATTAAAAAAAGAGGTTAAATTTATGGGAACTATTTTACAAATTAAAAATTTAACAAAAAGGTTTGGAGGATTAACTGCTGTTAATGACGTGAGTTTTGAAATAGAACGGGGTTCTCTCGTTGGTCTAATAGGACCAAATGGTGCGGGAAAAACTACGTTATTTAATCTAATTGCTGGATCTGAAAAACCTAATACTGGTTCTATTTGGTTTGATGGGGTAAATATCACAACACTTAGGACATATAAAAGAGTGAATCATGGAATTACACGTACATTTCAAGTTGTTAAACCATTGCGATTCCTTTCATGTCTTGATAATATTATTGTTGGATGTATGTCACCAAGAGGAAAGGCAAGATCTGAAAAAATTGGTATTGAGCAATATGCAAGTACAATTCTTTCTTCGGTGGGATTAATTGATAAAGCAAGAATCCCTCCAATAATTTTGCCATTTGGAGATTTAAAGAAACTCGAAATTGGTAAAGCTCTTGCTCCTAATCCAGAATTACTCCTTCTTGATGAACCATTTAGTGGTCTTTCACATGAAGAACAAACTACTATTGTTAATCTTATTAAGCAATTAAATGAAGAAGGATATACAATTATGATTGCAGAACATATTTTACGTGAATTAATGGCTTTAGTTCCAAGAGTTATTGTTATGCATCAAGGTAGATTAATTGCGGATGGACCTCCCAGAGAGGTTGTTAATATTAAATATGTTATTGAAGCATATTTAGGAGGGGCAGGAGATTAATGAAAAAGCGTAATAAAGTTAATTTAGAGGAATCAGATGAAATTCTTGAAATAAAAAAATTGTATCATTATTATGGGAAAGCTCGAGCACTTGAGGAAGTGAATTTATCACTTAAAAAGCAAGCCCTCGAAGCAGTTATTGGGCCTAATGGAGCAGGAAAAACAACTCTTCTAAGGGCAATATCTGGGTTAGAGGAAGTTGATAGAGGGAAAATAATTTACAAAGGAGAAAGAATCGATGACATGGAAGCATATAAAATTGCGAGAAAAGGTATATCTCAATGTCCTGAGAGACGTAAACTTTTCTATGACATGACTGTACTTGAAAATCTTGACTTGGGTGCTTTCTCACTAAAGAATAGAAAACTATACAAAGGACTTCTAGATTTTGTATTTAGCATTTTTCCTCGTCTTAAAGAAAGAAAAAAACAACAAGCCGGAACTCTTAGCGGAGGGGAACAACAAATGTTAGCTATAGGGCGAGCAATTATGGCAAATCCTACTCTACTCTTACTCGATGAACCATCATTAGGTTTAGCTCCAAAATTTAAGAAAACAATCTTTGAATCGATTAATAGAATCAAAGAAAGTGGGACTACTACTTTATTAGTCGAGCAAGATGCTGTCCTTGCATTTGAAGCAGCTCAATATGTTCATGTGCTAGAAGAAGGAAAGATTGAAATGAGAGGTACTAAAGAAGAACTTGAAAAAGAACCTCGAATAAAAAAAGTATATTTAGGAATATAAGGTGATAAAAAAATTTCAGCTCCTATAGAAAGTTTATTAAGAGATTCTAGAATAGATCTAATACTAAACCGAATCGAAAATGATCCAAATGTTATAAATGAAGTAATTAAGCATTTACAAAGTGATATTAGATCAATCCGATTTAATGCAATATTGGTTTTAGGAGAATTAGGGAAAGTCTCGAGTTCTGGAGTCTCTGAATTAACTGAATGTTTAAATGATAATGATTGGAGTGTATGTCGGGAAGCATTACGTTCATTAGGTAAAATTGGAAATGCGGCTGAGAATACAATAATAGAGATATCAAAATTAATTAAAAATGATGAAGTTTCTATTCGAAAAGAAGCTGTAATTGCTTTAGGAAAAATGAGAATAGCAAACGATGAGTCGATCTCTAGTTTGATTATCGGTCTAAACGATGAAAATGAAGAAGTTCGAAAGGAAGCAGCAATTGCATTAGGAGAAATAGAGTCCAGTGATTCTAAAGCAATATCACAATTAATAAATTGTATCAGAGATCAAAGTTGGCAAGTTAGAACAGAAGCAGTAAGATCGCTTTCAAAAATAGGAAAAGGAGCCATAAATGCAATCCCGTCTTTATTACCAGCCCTTTCTGATAAAGATTGGAGGGTTCGCAAAGCAGTGATAAATACTCTCATACAATTAGAAGATAATGCTATTCCAAGCCTTTTGCGTTATATGGAGCACTATAACCCTATTGTACGAAAGGGTGTAATAGAAGCTTTTGGTGAAATGAAAGTGTCAAATCCGGAAGTTCTAAATAAGATATTCCTCGCATTGAGAGATAAGAAGAAAGGAATTCAAGGAAAAGCTGCTGATTCGCTTCGAAATATTGGAAAACCAGCAATACCTCGTTTAATTGAAGGTCTTAAGGATCAAAATAAAAGGAGGAAATCTTTGGTGATTTGGGCAATTGGAGGAATGGGAGAAGATGCATCTGAAGCAATTCCTTATTTAATAAATAATTTAAAAGAAGAAAGTGCTATTATTCGTATAGAAACCGCAAGAGCATTAGGAAAACTTGGAGATATAGCAAAAAATGCCATCCCTGAACTTATAGGTTTGTTAAAGGATTCGAAAGCAAAAGTTCGTAAAGCAGTTGCAGTTGCTTTGGGTAAAATGGGATCTTCTTCCCGAGAAGCAATCCCTGCATTAATAGAAGCATTAGATGATGATGAACCTGATGTGAGATGGAGAGCTTCTGAGGCCTTAGGATCAATTGGAATTAGTACAGAAGAGGTTTTTTCATCCTTAAATAATTTAATACACGATAAATGTGACTATGTATGTGAAGCAGCGATTCTTGCAATTGAAAAGATTAAAGAACAATAAAATAGTTTTAATTATATCTATTTTATTATATAATAATAATTTAGTATAATATAAAATAAAAATAAAAGAGGTATTAAGAAATATTGAGTGCCGATCCATATACACCAAAACCTTGGTTAGAATTTTATGATGAGGGAGTTCCTAAAAACATTGATTATCCTGAAATCAATGTTTATGAATTTCTTGATAATTCAGCAAAAGATTTTGGCAGTCGAACAGCTATTTGGTTTATGGAAAACAAAATATCTTATAAAAAGTTAAAAGATATGGCTGAGAGGTTAGCTACAGCTCTAGTTAATTTAGGTTTGAAAAAAGGAGACGTTGTAGCAATCATGTTTCCAAATTTTCCTCAATTTATAATCAGCTATTATGGGATATTAAAGGCAGGTGGAATTGTTACTGCTTGTTCGGTACTACATACCGAACATGAACTTTCTTTCCAATTGAATGACAGTGGAGCTGAAATCATTATTGCATGGGACAATCAGGTTGAAAAAATTAGTAAAGTAAAAGATAGAACCCGTCTAAGGCATATAATTATTACTAATGCCTTAGATTATGGTCCAATGGCTAAAAAAAATCCTCCAGAAATATCAGGGACACTTCAATTTGTTAACTTAATCAACAACACAAAACCAAATCCTCCTACATTTCAGACCAATCCGAAAGAAGATATTGTATGCCTTCAATATACTGGAGGTACTACAGGATTACCCAAAGGTGCTATGCTAACCCATTATAACATTGTATCTAATTGTATTGCAATACACGCATGGGCTACTGAAGTGTTAAGGAGGGGTAAAGAAACTATTCTCACTAACCTACCATTATTCCATATTTATGGTCAAACAGTATGTATGAATTTACATGTTTATATGGGATCAACAATAGCTTTAAATCCTGATCCTCGTGATCAAAAATCCTTATTTGAAATAATAAAAAAGACGCATCCGTCAGCATTTCCAGGGGTTCCAACAATGTATATGCGTTTATTAGAAAGAGATGATATCGAAGATTATGCTAAAGATTTGAAATCTATTAAGGTATGTAATACAGGAGCAGCTCCCATGCCTCCAGAAGTTCAGAAAGAGTTTGAAGAAAAGACTGGAGGAATAATACTTGAAGGTTATGGAATGACAGAAACTTCTCCAGTAACACATAGTAACCCATTTACAGGTAAGAGAAAAATTGGTTCTGTTGGAATGCCGATTCCTGATACAGAAGTAAAAGTAGTGGATATTGATGACTTTACAAAAATTATGCCCATTGAACAAGAAGGAGAAATTATAATAAAAGGACCTCAAGTGATGAAAGGATATTGGAATAAACCAGAAGCTACTGATAATCAGATAAAGGATGGTTGGTTATTAACTGGAGATATTGGAAAAATGGATGAGGATGGATACTTTTATATTGTAGATAGAAAGAAAGACATGATAAATGTAAGTGGATTTAAAGTATATCCTCGAGAAGTTGAAGATGTATTATTTGAACATGACGCTATTGAAAATGTAGCAATAATTGGGGTACCTGATCCAAATATTCCTGGAAGCGAAAAAGTTAAAGCCTATATAGTTTTAAAGGACGGTTATAATGAAACAGAAGATATAATAGCTGATATCAAAGAATTCTGCAGAAAAAATGTTGCTCCTTATAAAGTTCCAAAATTCATTGAATTCCGTAAAGAGTTGCCAGAAACATTAGTGGGTAAAGTTCTTCGTAAGGAGTTAAAAGAAATTGAAGCCAAAAAACGAGGAGAAGAAGTTTAAAAATTTTAACTTAAAATATTTTAAGGAAAGTTTTTTTCTTTCCACTTTTTTATAAAATCTTTAAAATTGTAAGTAGACATTCCAAGGGAATTAAAATCTTCCTTTTGTTCTGTCTGATCTTTATCAGACTTATTCTTAAATGATAATTCCCAATCATAATAAGATACTGCTTTTGACATAATTTTATATTCATATTTATTTGAAATAAATCAATACAGAGTATCAGTTTTCTAATAACCAAAAAAAATAATACAAATTTGTCTATATAGATTTAAGCCTTATATTGTAAACTAAGTACCAAAAAAAAAAAACCTTATTAACCAAGATATTTAAGAGAAAACTATCATATATTTTTTAGAAGGGGTGCGTCCGACAAAAGTGTTTATTATCTAATTTTCAAAGGCTCTTTATTTGCTCACAATTGAAAAAACACGTTTAGGACGACCAGTATTTTCGCCTTTAATAACAGTTTCTTTTATTAAACCTTCATCAATTAAAAATTCAAGGATTTCTTTTAATTTTGCTCCACCTATTTTTGATTTACTACTAAGATCTCTGGTTTTTATCATATTACTTTCTTTTATCGTGTCTAATATTTTTTTAATTGGTTTGGGATATTCAATTTCTATTCTTTTAATAATTGTTAAAACTTCTAAATAATTTTTAGCTTGTTTTGAAAAAGGACTTCGAAAGCCATCAACATGAAATGTTTTATCTTCTTTAAAGATAATAGAGTTCAAATAATTCTCATCTAAAAGAATATTTCCCATATTTACAATTTCATCATTATATTTAATGACTTGACATGTTTTTTGTTCTGTTTGAATAATTTCAACTTTTATTTTTTTTAAAACATCAGTAATAATTTCAAAATAATTAGAAATTACTTCAAAATCTGCTATTGAAAAATACAATCTAATTTGAATCCCCCTCTTATATGCATCATAAAGACTAGGCTCTAATTTTTTCAGTAGTGTGGGAGGTAATGAAGTTAATATTATTTCTTTCTGGGTTGTTTCGAATAAGCTGTAAAAGTTTTCATAAGCAAGATTAATATCAGAATAATGATAAAAGCTAACATCCTTCAAGCATCGACCAAATTTACTCTCTTGAGCTTTAAGTTCCTCATTAATTTTTTCGATATTATTTTTAAAATTACTGAATTTGTTATTTACTAATTCAGTTAATGCTATTTTTGGATTAACCCTGAAAAACACTTTTGGTTTTGAATCAGTTGAGGATTCTATAAGGTTCTTTTCTTCTAAATTAATAAGATTATGATACACTTGAGTATAAGAATAATTCAATTCTGTTTTAATATCATTTATTGTTCCAGTTTTATGCTTTAAAAAATAATTGTAAATATTTATCTGAATATCAGAAAATCCCATATCTTTAAGAAAAGAGAGAATATACGAGTTCATTTTCTAATAAAAAAGTTAATATTTTTCGTTATTTAAATAATTTGTGACATATTTTATATAGTTTTTGTATGACAAAAAGATTCTTATTGTCACAAACCATATATAATCCTAATAACTTAAATATGATTTTGATGTGATTAGAAAAATGGCTCAATGCAAAGATTGTAAATTTTATAAACCTATTGATGAAACCAAGGGAGATTGTTTTGGACATGAAGTTCCGGCTACTCTAGACACAGCAAACTGTCCTGCTAATTCTTTTCAACCTAGAGATTGAAACCAAATAAATTATTATCGGTGTTATGATGCCAGCAAAAGTAGATTTTAAAAAAACAATGAAAGACTTTTATCAACCTAATTCAAAAGAAGTATTAATTATTGAAGTTCCAGAGATGCAGTTCTTGATGATTGATGGAATAGGATCACCTGGAGATTCTCAAGAGTATTTAGATGCTCTTGCTGCCTTATATCCTGTGGCTTTTAAAATAAAGTTTTTAAGCAAAGCTAAGGGCAAAGATTATGTTGTCCCTCCATTGGAAGGTTTGTGGTGGGCGGATGATATGGATGATTTTACTGAGGGAAATAGAGATAAATGGAAATGGACTATGATGATTATGCAACCTAACTGGATAACTCAAGATATATATAATGAAGCAATTAAGAGCACAATAGCGAAGAAGCCGGAACTTAAAGAGATTATATCTAAACTCCGTTTTGAAAAATACGAAGAAGGAAAAGCAGCACAGATTATGCACATAGGACCCTATTCAGAGGAGGGTCCTAACATCAAAAAAATCCACCAAGTGATTAAATCTAATGGCGGATCGTTTGATGGGCATGATAAAAAACATCATGAAATCTATCTTAGTGATCCACGAAAAGCTAAACCGGAAAATATGAAAACTGTCATAAGGCAGCCTTTCAATTAGTCTTTTTTTTTTCATTTTTTAATTTTTTTTTGTAAAAAGCTCATCATAATCTTTAAATTTTAAGTCTCAAGTAATCTTAATTAATTAACAACTTTAAGATCAAGAAAATGAGTGACGAAGAACGTAAACAAAAAATAAACGTAAGAGATTGGATTGTGCTCAGTACAGTTATGATTGG
>JBHLNW010000017.1:0-50905 GCA_048941185.1 Promethearchaeota archaeon | reverse complement strand
TATTTGGATAAAAATATAAAAACTAAGATGTGATAGTAATTGTCTATTAGAAGAACAGAGATACAAAAATTAAAAACTGGTCAATATATTATGGTGGATGAAGAACCATGTATTATAAAAAGCACCGAACGATCTAAAAGTGGAAAACATGGTCACGCTAAAGTGAGAGTTACATGTGTGGGTATGTTTGATAATAACAAGCGTTCACTAACCATTCCAAGTGGTCATATGGTAGAAGTTCCAGAGATTACTAAAGGTAATGCTCAGATTAATTTTATTGAAGAGAATTCAATAAATATTATGGATTTAGAATCGTATGAATCATTTGATGTTAAATGGCCTCAAGAGGAGGAATTAAAGAGTAAGTTAAAGGAACTTCAATCAAATCCAAGTAAAATTTCTACAACTCAGGTGGAATATTGGCAGTTAGCTGGAAAAACATTAATAAATAGAGTATTTAGTAATTAAAGTATTTCTATGTAAAATTTATTTAAATTATCCATTATTTTTTTGTAGTATTTTTATAGAAAATCCGAGAGTTATGGAAAAAAAACCTATAGCTTTAGCTTGTAGATTGGATTCAGAAAGGGCAATTAAACTAACAAGGAGGATTTTTGAATACTTAGTTCAAAAAGGTGAGGTTGTTTATCTAGAAACAAGAATTGCTCCAAAAATTTTTCTTCATAATAGTATGGATTTAGGTGAAATGGATGTTGAGAATATCAAATTCATTGTCATAGTGGGTGGAGATGGATCAATATTAAGAGTTGCTAGTAGTTTATCACAACAAAAGCCTCCTCCTATCCTTGGTGTAAATGTTGGCTCTATTGGATTTCTAGATGAATCAAATGAAAGAACAGTATTTAAAGATTTAACAAGGATTTTAAACGGTGAGTTTACATTAGAAAAATGTTCCAAAATTACAGCTTATATAGTTAAGAATTCTGGTGAAATCAAATTAAGTAATGCCTTGAATGAAGTCTTAATAGTTTCTGCGAAAAGTTCTAAAGTTTTACAAGTTTCAATTAGAATTGATGGAGTTTTTCTAAATCGAAGTTATTTAGATGGCGTTATAATTTCAACACCTACTGGTTCCACCGCTTATAATTTAAGTGCTGGCGGAGCAGTTGTCAATCCTAATTTAGAAATTATGCAAATAACTCCTTTAAATAGTTTTGCTGGTTCTGGTTTAAAACCAATAATAGTACCTATTGACTCTGAAATCGAGATTCAGCTATTAAGACCACGACTAGATGCAAAAATTGTAATAGATGGGCAACAAATAATCAGAAGAATTGCTCCTAATACTAAAATCAGAATCCGTAAAGCAAATTCTCAAAATGAATTTATTCGGTTTAGTGGAAGCTATTATACACGATTGAGAAAGAAAATTATTGGTACAGTAAGAAGAGTACCGCTTGATGACTCTCCTGAACTATAACCTTGAGAATAGCTATAGAAAATATTTGATAAAATCTAATTGAAGAATAATAGAATGAAAGAAATAAGCACAATCTGTGTTTTTGATACTAATATTTTCCTCACTGGAATCGACTTTAATGTAATCGAATGCACTATTTATACAACTCCTTCTATAATTGAGGAAGTAAATGATAATAAGTATAAGGATAAGAATAGAAATATCCTTAATAAAATTGATGCTGCAATTGAGAGAGAAAAATTAAAAGTTATAACTCCTAAAAGAAAATATGTTGATAAGATAATTGGAGCATCTAAAAGAACAGGAGATTTCAATGCTTTATCAGATGCTGATAAAGGACTAATAGCAATAAGTCTGGAGTTATTAGAAAAGCAAGAAAAACAAATAACAATCTATAGCAATGATTATTCGATTGAAAATGTTTGCTCTGAGTTAAACATACCTTATTCTTCTCTATATAAAAATGGTATTGAATCCAAAATAACTTGGGAGATTTATTGTCCTTATTGTAAAAAAATTCATAGGGCTGAAGATTTGAATAAAATTTGTGAAATATGTGGATCAAAACTAAGAAGACGTCCAAAGAATTAATTAAATATATTAGTGGTAATTATATAAGTTGTATCACAAACATATATAGAATATAGGGAATACTATAGAAATGGGCGTAAAAATAAATGAATTAGTAAACGAAGTTAAAAGAACTATCACTTTTGAAAACCTTTTTAAGAAAATTATTTGTATCGATGCTTTCAACACTATCTATCAGTTTTTAGCTATTATACGTCAGAGAGATGGAACACCATTGAAGGATTTTCAGGGTAATGTCACATCGCATCTTTCTGGATTATTTTATAGATCAATTAATTTTTTAGAGCATAATATCAAACCTATATACGTTTTCGATGGCATTCCATCTGAACTTAAATTGGGGACAATCAAACAGAGAAGAAAAATAAAAGAAGAAGCAAAGGAAAAAATGATTAAGGCTCAAGATGACGAGGATTTTAAAGAAGCTAAAAAATTTGCCCAATTTACATCTACCCTAGATGAAGGAATGATTGAAGAGAGTAAAAAATTAATAGATTTTATGGGAATGCCGATAATTCAAGCTAAATCTGAAGGTGAAGCTCAATCAGCTTATATAGTTGAGAAAGGTGATGCATGGGCATGCGCTTCTCAGGATTATGATACACTATTATTTGGAGGAGAAAGATTACTTAGAAATTTTGCTATAAGTCGAAGTCGAAAAGTAAAAGACACAACTGTTACATTAGATATAGAATATGTTTCATTAAACAAATTTTTAGACAATCTTGGAATAACTAGGGAGCAATTAATAGAGATGGGAATAATGATTGGAACTGACTTTTTTGAAGGTATTAAGGGGATTGGTCAAAAGACAGCTTTAGATTTGATTCGGAAATATGATTCAATAGAAAATATATTGAGAAATCAAGTTGAAATTGGGGGAAAGCAGATCATATTAGATTTAGAATTAGTAGCCCAAATCAAAGAAATATTTTTAAAACCTGATGTTAAAATAGACTATAATATACCCAAACCAAAAAAAATCGATTTTGAGAAACTGGAGGAATTATTGATTGAACAACATAATTTTTCGCGACAAAGGGTAGAGAATGCTTTAGAAAGATTGAGGAAATTAGACTCTTCAAAAGTTCAAGTTTCACTAGATGATTTTTTTTAAATAATCAAAAAAATTTAGATTAGAAAAAAGCAAAAATTTTTACGAAATTAATATTTGTCTATATTAGAATAATAAAAAAATAGAAAAATCAATTTATCATGTCATCAAAGGGGAATAATAGTGAGGAGAATGAGGATGATAGCCCCAGTGTAACCTTACGTGTTCAAAAGGCTAAAAAAAGGGATATTGGACGTAATATTATAAGGATCGATCCAAAAACAATGGAAAAGCTAAATATTCAAACTGGTGATGTCATCTCTATAAATGGTAAGAAAGAGAGTGCTGGAATAGCTTGGCCAAGTTATCCTCAAGATAATGGATTAGGAATCGTACGTGTTGATTCTAGACTTCAGAAAAACACAGGATCTAGAATCGATGATACTATTGAAATTCGAAAAGTGAAAGCTGAAATGGCTCAACATGTCGTTTTAGCCCCCTCGAACTTCTCAATAAAAATAGATCCTCGACTTGAAAGCTTTGTAAAAAGAAAATTGAATAATTATCCAATTACAATGGATGATTACATTTTTATTTCAATTGGTATTAGCAGGGAGATTACTTTTAAGGTTATAAGTATGAGACCTAAAGGAGTATGTGTAATAAAACAAGAGACAATACTAAATTTAAGCGATAGAATAATTGAAGAGGAAGAAAAGGGATATAATTATATAACATATGAAGATATTGGTGGATTAGACAGGGAGATGCAACGAGTAAGAGAAATGGTAGAATTACCTTTAAGACATCCATCTTTATTCAAACGTTTAGGGATTGATCCTCCAAAAGGAGTTCTTCTAAGAGGACCACCTGGATGTGGGAAAACATTATTAGCTAGAGCTGTGGCCAATGAGAGTGAAGCCCACTTTATTTCAATAAATGGTCCAGAAATTATGAGTAAATTTTATGGGGAATCGGAAAAAAAATTAAGAAAAATCTTTATTGAAGCAGAGGAAAAAAGTCCTGCTATTATTTTTATTGATGAAATTGATGCTATTGCTCCAAAGAGGGAAGTAGTAACAGGAGAAGTAGAACGTAGAGTCGTTGCACAATTATTAGCATTAATGGATGGCTTACATGGAAGAGGAAAAGTAATTGTAATAGGTGCGACAAATAGACCAAATAGTTTGGATCCCGCATTGAGACGTCCAGGGAGATTTGATCGTGAAATTGAGATAAAAGTTCCTAATGAAAGAGGTAGAAGAGAAATATTTCAGATACATACGCGAAATATGCCTCTTGATAAGAAAATTTCGTTGAAAGAGTTTTCCAAAATTACACATGGATTTGTAGGAGCAGATATTTCAGCAGTTTGTCGAGAAGCAGCAATGTCAGCTTTAAGGAGGTATTTACCTAAAATTGATTTAGAATCAGAGATAATTGATCCTGAATTATTAGAACAAATTGAAGTTACTCAAGATGATTTTGATGATGCTTTAAAAGAAATCTTGCCTTCCGGAATAAGAGAAGTGTTTGTTGAGGTTCCAAATGTACCATGGAATCAAGTAGGTGGTTTGGATGATCTAAAACAACAATTAATTGAAGCGGTGGAATGGCCAATATCCAATCCTCAAATATTTAGTCGTATGGGAATAACTCCCCCGAAGGGAATCCTACTTTATGGCCCTCCTGGCTGTGGTAAGACTTTATTAGCGAGAGCTGTAGCAACTGAAAGTAAAGCAAATTTTATATCAATAAAAGGCCCGGAACTCTTATCTAAATGGGTAGGAGAGTCAGAGAAAGCAATAAGAGAGATTTTTCGAAAAGCTAAAATGGCTTCTCCTTGTATTATCTTTTTTGATGAATTTGATTCAATTGCACCAAGTAGAGGTAGGCATACATCAGATTCTGGTGTAACCGAAAAAGTATTATCGCAATTTTTAACTGAGTTAGATGGTTTAGAAGTTATGAAAGATGTTGTTGTGATTGCAGCAACTAATCGTCCTGATATCTTAGATCCAGCATTAATAAGACCTGGGAGGATTGATAGAATACTATTAGTTCCCCAACCAGATGAAAAAGGAAGGCTAGAAATTTTAAAAATATTTACTAAAAATATGCCTTTAGCTAATAATATAAAATTGGAGGGTTTAAATAAAATGACAGAAGGTTTTTCTGGTGCAGACATTGAGACTTTATGTCGGGAAGCAGCTATGATTGCTTTAAGAGAAAATATAAGAGCACGAAAAGTATCAATGGACCATTTTAAAGAAGCAAGGAAAGTAGTCAATCCTACATTAAATAGCGAAGTAATAGAGTGGTATGAAAAATTTGGTGAAAAATTAAAAAGCAGAAGAATTGAAGAATCTAAAGAAGAGGGACTGTTTGTTTAAAATTAAAAAAATTAATTACAAATAAGATATTCTTTAAATCAAAAAAGGTGAAGAAAAATAGAGGCTCATCGTTGGAATCAGAAACCAATACTAAATTCTATAATTGATATATTAATTAAAAATAAGGGGGAAATTTTAGATAAGAGGCTTGAAGAGCTTCTCAGAAAAGAATTTCCATTCATAAATTCATTGTTATTGGAAGAACTTTTTATGAAATTAGAAAGTATTGGTATTATTAATGTTTTCCGTGTTTCAAAAAGCAAAAAAATGATAGTTTATAATAAAAATTGCTCTGCAATAAGAGAAGATATATCTTCTGAACTACTTTAATTCTTTATCTTGCCAATCTAAACAAAATTGCGCTAATGATATCTGTTCATTACTTGATTTGAAATTTCTTTCTCTCACATCAATGAATATGGGATAATTTACCGCATTTCCCATTAATAACATTTCTCCTACTCCTAAACTAGAGATCATGTTAGCATATTCTTTACTAATCGCTTCTGAGCTATCCATCAAATGTTTTAAATCGTATGGATTTTTTATATTTAAAACGAGTTTAGAATTACATTGTGACAGGGCTGTTGTGCTTAATTTCTTTGGTCTTTGACTAATTAAGCACAGACAAGCCATAAATTTCCTCCCTTCTCTAGCAATCATCTCAATTATTGGTTTGGAAATTGCATTAGCATGGGCAGCTTCAGGACAAAATTGATGTGCTTCTTCTACGATAAGTAAAAATGGAGGGATATCATTCATTCGTCGAAGTTCAAATAATCTATTACAGATGTAATCAACAATTATTTGTTTTTTTCTGATGCTAATTTCTTTTTGAAAGTTAAAAATAGTTAATTGTTGCTTATTTATGATGTTGTTTAATATAGGGTTTTCTTGAGAACCAAATAGATTAAGTCGTTTCAAATCTGATAACCAACCAATTAAAGCATGTTTTGTACTACGATTTCCATCAGTTTCATTCTCGATATGTTCTATTATATCATTTAAAGTATAATTTTCTTTTTTATTTTTATCTCTTTTCAATTTTTTTATATATTTTGAAAGTTCTCTTATCTGAACAAATGAAATTTGTTCTTGGTATTTCTTAAAAGAATAAACTGACAATTTTGGAATTCCTATTTGGAAATATGAAATATCTTGTATTTTTATTTTATTTTTCAATTCAGGAATATCTTTTAAATAAACATATTCTCCATGGACATCAAATAATATTACGGCTGGAGTACCAATATCTTTATTTCTAGACAGAAGTTCTTCAATGAGAACTGAAGTTAGGTAACTCTTTCCGCCTCCTGAGATTGAAAGTATAGCAAAATGCTTATTTAACAATCTGTTCATATTAATATTCGCTTTAGAATTTGTTACTTTTATTTGTCCAAGATTTAATCCATTATCAGTATCAAATCCAAGAAATCTAAAAAGGGTATCTTCCTCTACGATATAAACATCTTTTCCAGGGCTTGCAGGGAAAGTCATTCGTTGAACTTTCTGAATTTCTTTTAAATTATCATCTTTAAATGTAATTAATCCTAAACATTTTACAATTGCAATTGCAAATTCAAAATCTTCACTTGGAAAAAGCCCTTTTAAAATGTTTGGATTATTGTTATTATTATAAGCTTTAATTGTTAAAGCATCAGTAAAGTATTCGTTTAACAAGATAATTTCTTCGATAACACCAATTAAAAATCCCTCATTTGATTTTGTATATACAAATAATCCTTTTTGAATAAAAATATTGTCTTGTCTTTTATTTATAACAAAAGGGAATTTAGATACATTAGGCAATTGTAAATAATTAAAAACAGTTCCAACTTTAATAGCCATATTATCAAATTGGCATTATTAGATTGAGTATAGATATACTTTGAACTTAAAAAAGAAAAGAATAATATAAAAAAAATAAAAGAGCATAAGATTTCTAATTTAATCAAAAAAAATTAATGAAAATCTTCGAGAATAATTAGTTTTTCTTTTCTTTCTCCAATCCACCAAGTAATTTTAATATAAGATAGTAACCGTTACGCCAGAAATAAATTAGTCCTAATACTATTCCCACAAGCATAAAGAGTCCTATTCCTATGAATAATACTCGGGGACCTGTACTTCCTAAAAGAGTGAGAATTGTAGATGGGTCTCCTGTGCCACTAGTGAAAATATCCCATAAAATTGCAAAAATGAACCCACCCATAAGACAAATTAAACTGATTAATAATCCCCAGGCAGCAATTTTAACATCTATACGATTTTTATATTTTTCTTCGAGCTCCCTCTTTTTATAGATAAAATGAATCAATGTCTTTGAAGTCTTTTTGAACAGTCCAAAAAAGAAGACTAATAAAAAAAATAAACCAGCTAAAAGTCCACCAATGATAGCTATCTGCCATCCTGTATTGAGTGCTAAAAATTGTTCCCATTTTCCAGTTGTACCAATAAAGAAATCCGCAATGGTCCA
Source organism: Promethearchaeota archaeon (assembly GCA_048941185.1). Classification (GTDB taxonomy): domain Archaea; phylum Asgardarchaeota; class Lokiarchaeia; order Sigyniarchaeales; family SOKP01; genus Loki-b32. The sequence continues at coordinate 42,950 of JBHLNW010000017.1, read as the reverse complement.
AACTAAGCCTCCTAGTGAAATTATTGTAGCAATAACTATTATAATAAAGAAGACTAAGGCTATTATTCTCTGACTTTTCCTATATTCTTTGGTTACACTTGAAGATTCATATCCCATTATATTCACTTTTTTCTTTTTCTTCTCTGCAAGTAGTTTTAATTATAGAAAAAATAACATTTTATATATATAAAATTGATTATTATGTAATAATTTCTTTCCCTAAGCTCAATCTTTATCTTGAGTTATCCGATCGAATTTCTTATACATGCTTCTACTATTTATCAATTCATATATATCATAAGAGAATCTATAGTATTTTTCATATAATTTATAACGCTCATCATCAGGAAGCCACTTTTTATCAATTTTACATAAATTCTCAGCAGTTTTTGCTATATCGGGAAATATACCTGCTCCTGCAGCGGCTAATATCGCAGCACCTAATGAAGTTGATTCTTCAATAACATTTCTAACACATGTTATTCCTAAAACATCAGCATAAATTTGGTTCCAAAAATCAGAACGAGAACCTCCTCCTGTTAGCATCAATTCTTTTGTTTCAATACCTAATTCTTTAAAAATTTCAATATTTTTACGTATTTCATAAGCTACACCCTCAAGGACAGCTCTATAAAGATCTTTACGTTCATGACCTAGAGATAATCCAAATATAATCCCTTTTGCATGTGGATTCCAATGTGGTGCCCCAGAACCAACAAAATGGGGGATTAAGAGCAAACCATTGGCTCCAATAGAAGAATTTTTAGCCTCAGAAGTAATTAAATCATAAGGGTCTTGACCTTCTTTAGCCATTTCGCATTCTACATAACCTAATTGATCTCTAAACCACCTTAATACTGCTCCAGTTGTAAAAATACTTGCTTCTTGTACCCATGTGCCTGGAACTGCGTGACAACTGCATAAAACTCGTTTCATTGGATCGAATTTTGGTTCTGGTAAATAAGCTAAAATGAAACTTCCTGTCCCTGTTGTGCATTTTATTTCACCAGGTGATACCACCCCCACACCTAATGCTGCTGATTGTTGATCTCCAGCACCTGTTATAACTAAAGTTTTTTTGTCGAAGAGTGTTTCATCAGTTTCAATTTCCCCAATATCAACACCACTCTCTAATGTATCTGGCATTTTATCTAAATCTATTTCCAAAGTAGATGCTATTTCATCTGAATATTTTAATTTATTTATATCAAATAACATTGTCCGAGAAGCATTTGAAAAATCGGTATAGAATTTACCTGTTAATTTATGGATAATAAAATCTGAAACCAACAAGAATTTGTGAGTTTTGTTATAAATTTCTGGTTTCTCATCTTTAAACCATAGAATTTTTGTTGCGGAGAAATAAGGATCTATAGTCAATCCTGTCATTTGATAAATTTTATTAATACCGATTTTAGTTTTAATATAATCTACCTGATCTATTGTCCTCCTATCTTGCCACACTAATGCATTATGAAGTGGTTTTCCATCTTTATCAACCGGAACAATTGTTTCTCTTTGATTTGTTACAGAAAGACTCACAATATCTGTTTTATCAATACCACTCTTTTTTATTGCGTTTTCTATAGTTATTTTAATAGATTTCCACCAAATATTAGCATCTTGCTCAACAAATGATGGAGAGGGATAAAAACTTTGCCATTCTTGATAATCACTAGCAATTATCGTACCTGATAAATCAAAAATAAAGGTTCGGCATCCTGTAGTCCCTAAATCTAAAGCTGCTACAAACATAATTGATTTAATTTCTTTTGATTTGAAAATTATTAATATGATATATATCGAACGATTTTATAAAATCATTTTTACAGAATTTAACATAATGATATTTTTTATTTAATCTTTTCATACTTACATTTCGGACAGACTAATTTACCAAATCCTATCCCATAATCTTTTATCTCTGTTAACATCCCATTACAAATAGGACATTTAGCTTCAAATGTAGGGAACCATTGTCCATCTATATTCGGCATTTGTTTAAGCATCTTGTTAAATTTTAATCTTTCCAGATCTTTTTTATTAACATGTAGCAATTGTTGTTCTTCGGCAATCGATTTTCCTTTAGGCGCTAAAACCATTATAAATTTCATTTTAGTAGGATTATTTAACAAAGATAAAATTCTTAATATAGCTTCTTTTCTATATTCTGTAAACAATTTCGCTAATTCTGGAGGAGCTAAAGCAACTAAAATTGCTTTATCTTCTATTTTTTGAATAAGTAGTTGATAGATTCGTCTATCAGTATCCATCCCCCATAAAAAATTCCATGGTTTTATATCATAATCCTCAGCGTTGGGCCCAACTATTCTTTTAATGCTTTCAACCCATGAGTAATGTTCGAATTTATATAGATTTGAGAGTAAATCATCAAAAAATTCCGATTCAATTACTGGGAATTTCTTAAATATATTTTTCAAGGAGTATAATTTCACTTCTGATAATACTTTTGAATTTAGAGAATCCCACGGGGTTAACGTATAGATTTTGAAAAAATTACTCATATAATATCAATAGAGTTTATGTTTAAATACTATTTTTATATTTTAAATTAATAATTTTTAAAAGTAGCTTTCAATATATAAACTCGTATGACCTCGATTTGGGATATTAAAGCTGATGCAATTCAAAAAGATGATAATCTTAGAGACGTATCTCCTTTATCAGAAAAAATTAGATTAGATGAGAATGGATTTACTCATTATGTATTCACTAAGACCATGTTTAATAACCCTTGGTATAAAATACCTAATGATGACTTAGAGCTATTTAAAAAATATTTAGATGGAGGATCAAGAAATTATCCTTCTGATGGGAAAATTCCATGTGATATTGTCGCAAGTGAAGCTAGGAAAGTGTTAAATCATATCAGTTCATGTTCTGAGGATTTAAATAATCCTTACTGTGAAAGTGCTAAAAAGGCTTTAAAAAGTGGGAAGAAAGCAATGGTTCGAGGTACTTTAAAACTATACTTGGGAAAATATACTACAAGAGACTGGAGAAGAAAACGTTTTACTGATGATATAGATTTTTGGTGCTTTGAAGTAGGGGTTTTAGACCATGCTTTAAAAGAATGTGGTTGGATTAAGAATAAAGAGACTGGTGAATTTGAAAAACAAGTTCAATGGACAAATCCTAATACCGGTGAAATAAGATATGAAGCGCTCTGTGCTGCCAATAATCTAAACCAGCTACTTGATTTTGGCGCGGGAAGTTATCTTGAAGGAACGGGATTAAAAGAGATATTTAATAAAAAAATAAAAAGGGGTCATGATGTTGATCTTAGTGATATGATGAATGTAGCTTTACATAGTGAACATCTTTTAGATGGAATAAATGAAGAATGGAATGATACTTGGGAATCTTTTGAAGCAGCAACTAATACAAGAAACTCTAGAATTACTTCAAATCTAATTAGTTTATGCAGATATTCATTAGGTACTGCTGATTATTTGGAAAGGGTTAGTAAATCAATAAGTAAATATCATAAGAAAATCCTTGATGTAAATGAGTATCCTGATGAGAGCTTAGCAAAAATAAGTAAAATGTCAATTCATTGGATGAAGTTTCTTAAAGAAAATGGTCCTAGTGATACGAGAAAAATGATACATGAATTTTTACTTGAGCAGGCTGAGGAAAAGCAATACCATGCAAATAATCTAAGGATTTTTGCTGATAAAGTTTTAAGATTACTAAATTTTAAATATGAATATCTCAGGATAAAATTTGAAATTGAGAGCTAATTGAAGAAGAATCTTTTGAATCTATAGTAATAGTAATTGATTTTAAAAAAGCGGGCTATGAGGGATTCGAACCCCCGACCGTCAGGTTAAGAGCCTGCTGCGCTACCTGCCTGCGCCAATAGCCCATAATTTGTTATGTATATAATATTCTTAAATAACGCAGACGGAGGGATTCGAACCCCCGAGCGCTCACGCGCACCGGCTAACTTGTTGAAATGCTGAATATCTCAAGGCCGGCGTCTTACCAGCTAGGCTACGTCTGCGTAATTTATAATTTTATATTTTATATATCTATTTTACTTTGATGCTATAATTAGTTTATAATCAAGAAAATAAATTTTTTATTATTTTAGATTTGCTCTTTTTAAGCTCTACCTCAACATTAAGTAAAATATAAATTTCATGCTGCATTTACACTTAAAAGAGATGGTGAAGATATGAGTGGGGCAAAGGATTTTCGTTATTTAATACCAGAAAGTTTATTTAAAGAGATTACCCAAAAAGCAGCTGAAGAGTATCCACATATAATCCATGGATGGCTCTTTGCTGATCGTAAGGAGAATTTTGGAATCTGTACTAAATTCATAATGAATCCCGATTTGCGAAAAAGCAAAGTTCATGTTAAACCTCGAAGTTGGATGCGCTATAAGAAATCTAAAATTTATAACATGCGTAAATTCAAGGCTGAGTTAGGAGTTGACATTGTATGGATGTGGCACAGTCACCCAAGCGGTAATGAGAAATTACATACCATAGATAAACGTATATTAAAATATTTATCAAATGGAGTTATGATAATTGTAATTCCACCAGCACCCGATAAAACACCCGAGCAAAAAGCTCATCTTGTTGGTTGGTATTACGATAAGAGGTATACTAAGAAGCCAATTATAGAAAAAATGGTTTTTGAGATAATCTCAGAATAAATTTTAAATAATTTTTCCTTACTTCTTTTTTTTGAATTCGCCAAAATGAAGATTTATTTCAAGTAAAATTTATAACTACCCTAAATCTTAATGAGATCATTTTATTTACATAAAAAATATTTATGGAAATTGGGGAGGAAAACATGAAAGAAGAAACTATTACTACTCAAGTTTTAGATTCCCTGAAAGAACGCAATCATAGTTATTTTCAGGTGGATTTATTAAAAGCAGTAATGATTTTTTTAGTCATATTTGATCACACAGTCCCATGGGAATTAAAAAATTTCATGGGTGTTGCTCTATGGGAAAGAATTTCAATACCTGTTTTTTTAATAATCATGGGGTTTAATATGGGTCATTCATTTAAAAAAACAGGAGAAACTTCATTAAAAAAGCTATATTCAAGGAAGTATTTCATAAAAAAGTTTTGGCGTTATCTTTTTCCATTTTTAGTCCTCTATATGATTTCTACTATTTTTGGTTTAATTGTATATGAATTTAATTTCGAATTAATGTGGTTTGGACAACACTACGACGCTGTTTATGGTCGTTGGAGATGGGATATGGTGCATTTATTAATTTGTATTTTACCCTTCTACGGACCAGGAAATTGGTTTATACCTGTAATATTCTGGTCGATTTTAATTATGCCTTTAATATACAAAGGATTTTCTGGATCGCTTAAGTGGAGTATTATATCATTAATCCTATGTTACTTGGTAGAATTATCAATTTCTCTGTTTATTTATTTTTATCTAAGGCCTTATGTTCCAAATTGGGGTTTATATTACAGTTTCCTTTCTACTACACCTTTCTTCATGTTATCTGCAATTGGATTAGGGATGTGGTTTTCACGTGATCATGACATATTTTCAAAAAAAAATTATTTCATATGGGGTCTCTTTCCAATAAGTTTATTGTATCTCATTGCGCGTCAGTTTTATGGTATTCGCGTACCATTTTTATTTGGTGATTACCATTTATTGGTATTTCCTTATTCTGCCTTCTTATTCTTAATTGCAATGTATTTAATTCCCGATAAGGTAAATAATGAAAATTTTTTCATAAAGAGAATAAGAAAAATAAGTAAAGCGACATATCATATTCTATTGACACAAATTTTCTATTTTGGAATTGCTATAAGTATATGGGGTGGCCATTATGGAGCAAGTATCGTGGGAATTAATTTAAGTTACGATCCACCTCATGTTTTTGGGTATCTCTTATTAAATTGGTTGATATGTATTCCAATTGGCGCTTTCTGGTGGAATGAAGAAAATAAGATTCGAGAAGATCGTTATTATAGAAAAATCTCAAAATAAAATAATTAAAAAGAAGTATAGGAAATTTTAGACTTACATCTTTTTTACGTTTTTCTTTATAGGTTATGAGCCTAAATTTTATAATAAAATATTAAAATTTTAAATCGTTATATTGAACTTGTAATTTTAATAAACAATAGGTAACTTTTATAAAAAAATGCTCAGGTCGCTTAGCCTGGTAGAGCGCCGGTCTGCTAAACCGGTGTCCAATGGATCCGTGGGTTCGAATCCCACCCTGGGCGTAGAAATGGGCCAGTGGTCTAGTGGTTATGGTTCAATTTTTTAAAAAATTGAATAATACACGTCGCGCTAGTATAATATTACAAATATTATATCGCGAATACACCGCGAAGGTCGAGAGTTCAATCCTCTCCTGGCCCACCACTTACTTTTTTGATTCAAACAATTTGTTTATTTTATCGGGTCTTATAGCACTTAATTTACAATTTCTAAGTTCATTACCAATGTGAGCAATGATTCCAGGAGCATCAGATCCCTCTTTTAGTAAAACTAAATTTTCCAAAAAACCATATCTTTTTACAGTAATAATATCTCTAAAATGACCTTTCTTTGTCAAAATTTTCTTAAATTGCCCTTTAGTTTCTCCACTTAAAAAGACTCCTTCGAGGTTTTCTTTTAAGATCTTTTTAAAAAAATCTAAAGTTTCAGGTGCTAGTTCTCCAAGTAATTTTTTTTTAACCGCATCTTTTTCAGTGATTTTTACATTCACAGGAAAATGATCAATAAAATCATAAGCTTCAATAATTTCGTTTACAGATCTCTCATTTCCCTCACATAATTGATCTCTTAATCTATGTAAGTTTACAAGAACATCCACATGTGGATTTAAAATCGCACAATCTACAAATAGACCAAATCCAACATCTCCTACATCTACAAGATTACCCCGATATATCTTTCCAATGGAGATATCTTTAAAATCTTGAATAGTTCCAATTTCTTTTCTTAAAATATTTAAAATAAATTGCTCTTCTGGCCCACTGATGGTAATTTCAAACCTTTTATCAAACTTCCTTAACTTTTTTATCTGGATGAAAGTGTCAGTAAATCCGTGGACACGCTCCTTCAAATATTTAAGATATCTAAGGTAAATATCTTCTTTCTTTCCTCGATCTGAAACGTTATAAATTTTATCAAATAAAACTAAATTTTGCACCATAAAATAAAACTCAAATGCCATTATCGATAAGCTATTAAATATTTTAATTTCCTAAATGTAAAATACTTTCCTTAAAAATTGAAATCTAAAATTCATCGTTCTAAAAAGATTTAAATTCAAAAATTTTTATCATTCTTTCAATAAGAATAAAACAGATTTATGTGAAAGATGGAGAATTATGGAACAGCAAAGATTTAATGATCTAGTTAATGCGTTAAATGAGTATGAAGGAGTAGAGGAAATTTTTCTCCTAAATACTGAAGGGGAAATCATTTTTAAATCTGGAGATTTTCCTTTATCAAACGAAGAGAGTAAGGCAATACTGAACGCATGGAAAAAGAAAGAACCTGCTCTCACATATCAGAATTATCGATTTGCTATTTTAAAAAATGATGATATTCAATTAGCTGCTAAAAATATAGGAGCGGGGAAAGGAAATATCATCGGATCTATCACAAAAGAAGGAGATTACCTTGTAGCTCATACTAGAGACGAAGGTATGATACTTTTAGAGTGGTCTATATTTATTAATAAAGTAGCATGGTCCTAAAGTCCATAGACAGTAAAAATTCAAATAAGCCTTCTTGATTCTCTTATTAACCCTCTTTTTTTGAAATTTTCTTAGATCTTAATTTTTTAGAGTGAGAGGTTACTCCTAAATTTTCACATCATTTTTATGACTTTTAAGGGAAATTAGAGTTGATAAAAAAACTGACATAAATAAGATAATACTTCCTATTAAAACCCAAATATTATAGTTGCGACCAAATAAAAAAATGTCTATTGCAAATGGAACAATTACTTGAAGAAGTAAGAGTAAAGATACTTGATTAGCATTTAGCGTTTTCATAGACATAAAATACATGTAAAAAGCTATAATTGTTGAGAAAAGTACTAGTGAAAGTAACCAAATCCAGCTATCTTGAGGAGGAATAACGTATTGCCCTGTTATTATCATTATAAGCATGCTAAATAGTGATATTATAACTAATGTACAATAAAACAGACTAAATGAATCTAGATTATTATCATGTAATTTTTGGATGAAGGAAGTGAAAGTTATATATAATCCTAAGAAAACTGCTGATAAGATTAATATTATTATTCCAATTAAAGAAAAAGAACTACTGATAAGAAATGTCAAATTTCCTTCAGAAATTATAAAAAAAATTCCTACTATACTCGTGATTACAGCAATTAAATGATATACCTTTAATTGTTGTTTTAATAAAAACCAAGAGAAAAAAGGTACCATTAGGGCATAAGTTATAGTTAATAAAGTTGCCAAGCCTGCTGGAATCTGAAGTTCTTGACCTAGATATTGAAGAATTAATCCTAAACCTTCAAATATCCCAATAAGCCAAACGAATTTCTTTTTAAACAAGTTGACAACTTGATCCCGTTTCTTGACTAAAATAAGGGGAGTTATTAATATCATTGAAATAGCAAACCGATAAAAAAGAAATGGCACAGATGGTATCGAGTTTAACCCTAATTCTATAAAAGTACTCGATAACCCAGAACCGACTATAGCGATTGAGATAAAGATAAGAGCTTTATTTCTTGATTTTGAATCCTTTTCCATTAACTTATTTTAATAATTTTTTTTATAAGTGTTTTTCAACTATTATCTTAATATATCTTCATTTAATTTGAATTTTATGAAATAGGCAATTATTCGTTTATAAAAGAATTATACTAATGCTAGACATAATATATATTATTAAAAATAAGATTATATGGTTATAGAATATCAAATTTTTTGGATATTTATTTAAGCCTTTCTTGATTCTCTTTTAAACCCTCTTTTTTTAAAATATTTAAAAAAAATATTTATTATATTATTTATTACTACTTTTTAACTATAGAAAATAAATATAAAAAATAATATAAATAGATAAATATTAAAAACTTTTAAGGTGAATCTGAGTGTTCCAGCAAGCAGGACGAGGTTATGATATGGCAATAACCCAATTCTCACCCGAAGGTCGGCTTTTTCAAGTTGAATATGCTATTGAAGCCGTCCGGAGAGGCACCACGGCAATTGTATGTAGGAATAAGACTTCCGTGGTATTTGCCGTAGAAAAGAAAAGTGCTGAACTTCAAGAGCAAAGTAAGGGTTCAGAAAAAATTTTTAAGATTGACAATCATATAGGAGTGGCAATTGCGGGACTTACTGCGGATGCAAGAGTGCTTATTGATCGGGCTCGTGTACAAGCTCAAGTGAATTTATTAAATTATGATGAAAGGATTTCTGTTAAAGATAGCACTTTAAATATATGTGAATACAAACAAGTATTTACCCAGAACGCAGGAGTGCGCCCTTTTGGTGTTTCGTTTCTAATTGCTGGGATTGATTCAAATAATCAGCCTTCCTTATATTTAACAGACCCAAGTGGAGCAATGTGGGGTTATAAAGCTTTTGCGATTGGCTCTGGAGCTGCGGAAGCAAGAACTTACCTTGAAGAGCATTATCAAGAAGAAATGAGTGATGAGGATTTGAAATTATTACCTTTAAAAGCATTGAAAGAACTGATGGGTGATAATTTAAACAAAAATACTTGTGATGTAGCTTTTATATTAAAGGAAGATAAAAACTATAAGCTACTTAGTTTAGAAGAAAAGGAAGAATTATTAAATTTAATATAATCAAGGTCATACCCCTTTATATTTATCTCTTAACAGGAAGACAAAAAATAGGAATAATAGTGAAATAAGAATTTCAATCAGTTGAATTGTGAAATTGTTGTATGATTGACAGGGCAAGAATTGATTTAGGCGGATACATAATAGGGCGAATTGAAAATTCAGGTAGAATTTTTGAAATGTTAATGGATCCTGAGAAAGCATGGGACGCTAAAAAAATTATTCGAGAAGAAATCAATAAAAGGTTGAAAGAAGGCAAAGAAAAATCTCGTCTAACTGTAGATGAAATATTAAATCATAAAGACATTGATTTAGAACTTATTTTCGAGAGTTTCATAGTTTTTGAAGATTTAAGAAGAGGGAAAAAAGCCACAGACGGGGATATGGAAGTAGTATTTAATACAATAGATGGAGTGAGAATAGGGGCACACATTTTATTAGATGGAGAAATTCACTGGACACAAGCCCAAAGAGAAGAAGAACGGGCAAAGAAAATGAAACAGATAGTTACAATTATCAGTAAAAACGCTATTAATCCTCAAAATAAGAAACCTCATCCATATCAGCGAATTGAAAAGGCGATTGAAGAAGCTAAAGTCAAAATCGATTTAATGAGGAGTGCAGAAGAACAAGTTGACGATGTTGTTAAAAGCATTCAAGCTATTATTCCAATAAGAATAGAACAAGTTGAAATGGCAATTAAGATTCCAACAGCTTTTACAGCAAAAGGGTATAATATCGTTGCTCAATATGTACAAATAAAGAAAGAAGAATGGCAATCTGATGGGTCCTGGGTTGCGGTAGTAACTTTACCTGCAGGACTACAAATGGAATTGGTTGATAAATTAAATAAGCTAACTCATGGAAGAGTTCAGACAAAAATTTTGAAAGCCTAGCCTAAGAGTTTTTGTATATCTTTTGTTTATATTATTTTTTTAGCATAGGTTAGGAGAATAACAAAATTATAGAAAAAAGGTGAGTAGTATTATGGAAAACAATGAGGAAGAACCAATAGATGATGAATTCGAAGATTTTGAAGAAGAAGAAGATACTAGAGAAGTTGTTTTACCTGGAGAAGTTTTAACGGAAGATGTGACAAATTTTCTGCCAGGAAGAGGTACAATATTAAATAAAGAGAGAACTAAAATTATTTCTCTAAATATAGGATTAAAACAAATAAAAAAAAATTACATTAATGTAATTCCTCTTAGGGGATTCTATACACCTCGTCCGGGAGATAAAGTTATAGCTTTAGTGGTTGACAAAAATCCCGTTAAATACAAATGTGATATTAATGCTAAAGACTTTGGGCAACTCAAACCAAAAAATACAATTAAAAGGGGCAAGATAAGAGGATTTAGAGGTAGTGGCCCTGTACGTGAGGAAACAAATACAGAAAAATATGAGATAGGAGATATTTTAATAGTAAAAGTTCTTTCTGCTGATCGTTTAAATAAACCCGAACTAACCACTGTTGGAAAGTATTTAGGAAAAAAAAGTGGTGGGATAGTAATTACTATAGATCCTCCAAAAATTCCAAGAGTGATTGGTAGAAACGGATCAATGATAAAAATGTTAAAAAATTTAACTAAATGTAATATTTTTGTGACACAGAATGGCCGAATTTGGCTAAAAGGGGAAAGTATAGCACATGAAAGGCTATTGATTGAATGTATTAATAAGATTGCTTCTGAAGCCCATACTGTTGGTCTAACTGATAGAATGCAAGAATATATAATTAATGAAAAAAAGAAGAGAGGTATTGAATGAATGCCATTATTAATTAAAGATGAGTATCCTAAAAATCTATTCCGTGAAGATGGAAAAAGGCTTGATGGACGGGCTTTTAATGAATTAAGGCCTATAAAAATGGAAGTTGGTATGATACCAAATGCAGATGGTTCAGCATATTTAGAATGGGGTAATAACAAAATTTATGCAGCAGTATATGGCCCACGAGAAGTGCATCCACACCACCTAGCAAAACCAGATAAAGGAATTCTGCGAGTTTTTTATAGAATGGCCACATTTTCTGTTTTTGATAGAAAGAGACCAGCACCAGGACGTCGTGAAAAAGAGATATCGATGATCGTATCAGATTGTATTGAGCCTTTACTATTTCTCGAACTTTACCCTGGTACTAGTTTTGAAGTTTTTATTGAGGTGTTGGACGCGGATGGTGGAACTAGATGTGCAAGCACAACAGTAGCGGCATTAGCATTGGCTGATGCAGGAGTTCCTATGAAAAGCTTGGTGTCAGCTATTGCTGTAGGAAAAATCGATGGAAAGAAAGTTGTTGATCTTTCTGGTATTGAAGATAAAGCAGGAGAAGCGGATTTACCGATTGCGATCACATGGTATAATGAAGAGGTCTCCCTCTTACAGTTCGATGGAGATATCGATTTAGCTGAGATGAATGAATTTTTAGATCTTGCTAAAGATGCTTTGCAACAGGTTCACCAAATCCAATTGAATGCTCTAAGAAGTAAATATGTGAAATTACAGGAAGAAACTTCAAAAGAAAAAGAAGAAAAGAAGGGTGAAAAATAAAAATGATGGATGTTAGACGAATTATTTCAAAAATTGAGAGAGATTATATTATCTCAAATCTTAAGAAAGAAGAAAGAATTGAAGATAGAGGACTCTGGGAATATCGTAAATTCCGAATAGAAAATAATGTAATAGCTTCAGCAGAAGGTTCAGCAGATGTCTCATTAGGAAATACAAGGATCATAACAGGCTTAAAATATGAAGTAGGTGAACCCTTTCCTGATCTCCCAGATGAAGGTGTATGTACTGTCATGGCAGAACTACTTCCAATCGCATCTCCCTTATTTGAGAGAGGCCCACCTGATGAGCAATCAATTGAATTAGCACGTGTAGTAGATCGTGGAATTAGACATGCAGATTGCGTCCAAACTAAAAAACTTTGTATTAAGGAAGGAGTATCAGTCTACATTCTTTTTGTTGATTTATATGTAATTAATTATCAAGGAAATTTAATTGATGCTGGATCAGTCAGTGCTTTAACCACATTATTATCTGCTCAAATCCCTGAAGGTGTTTGGAATGAAGAAAAGGGTGAAGCGGAATGGACTGGAAAGTATTTCACGGGAAAAAATATCGTGAATGAATTACCCTTAGCAATTACTTACGGAAAAATCGAAGATATAATCTTTTTAGATCCAAGTTTACCCGAAGAATTAGTGAGTGATGGGAAAATATCCATCTCTGTTACTGAAAAAAAGATAACTTCAATTCAAAAAAGTGGTGCTGCCACATTTTCAATTGATGAAATAAAAATGTTGGCTAAAAAGTCTTTAGAAATTGGGAGAAAATTACGAAAAGATTTAAATCTTTTACAATATCAAAGTGAAATCAAATAATTTTTATATATTTTTTTAATACTTTATTTTATTAACTCTTTATTTTTTCAATAAGCTTAATTCATTTTTTAATTTAAATTAAATTAGTTGAATTTTAATAGTTTTACTACATATTTACCCTTCTAAGGGTTTCAAATGAGCCATATCCCCCCTTTATTCCATTTAACTCAAAACTACCCATAGATTGAACTAAAATAGATTGATTTCCTTCATGATCAACAAAAGGAACTGGAATTATTGGGCCTACTCTTGCTTTTAATGTGTGTGTATCACCAAGTGCATCTACCATATAAAGCTCTGAACTTACTGGAAGTACTCCATCTTCCCTAAATTTCTGATCTACAACATTAATAGTTCTTAAAGGAATATTATTCCCATTTCTAAATATAAAGCCACCTGTAGACATTTGACCATTTTCAGTAATTATGGCTGCTGGATTTATTGCTAAATCTTTGTTAAACCAAACTACATAATATAACCAATTTCCGACACCAGTCCAATCCCGAACACCATAAGTATGATCTCTTTGACCTAGAGCATTCTTAATTAGAAAATTTTCATTAGCAATTTGTATATTTCCTGATAAAGTGGCTATTTGTTCCCAATGTTTATCTCCTGCTTTTTTTCCGATTTCCAATGATTCAGAAGTCATGTGTTGACTATACTCGTAAGGTTCATTAATTGGTTTGAATAAAATATCCATAATTACTTTTTGATTCCCGATTATGAGTTTAGGTTGCTTACGTACTTCAGGCAGATCTTCGGGGTTTTTAACAAAAATCATATTCCCTTTAAAATTGTAGCTCCATTTTGTTTTTTCTTGACACCAATGTGTAATACCCCCAACTTTTATAGATTTAGTATAATCTTTAATTTTTTTTTCAGCATAGTATCCTGCTGCTGAACCACTAGGGAGAAATAAAAAGAAAAATGCCATTCCCTCCTGTTTATTTGGTTTAAATCCTAATCGAGTCATTCCTCCAAGATTATTTTTAGTATCGTAAAAAACGAAATAATAAGATTCATTCCATTCAGGATTTTCTGTACGAAAATTAGGATGAGTTAATTGTTCCACCTTTTTCCACCTCAACCGTTTTTTTGTGGAATAACTGTACCCCTAAAACCATCAATCCTAATAATTTGACCTGTTTTAAAGAGTTTACATGCATTTGTAATATTAGTTACAGCTGGAATACCATATTCCCTCGAAACAACAGCACCGTGAGATAAAATTCCACCAGTTTCTGTAATTAAGCCACTAATTTTAGAGAAAACAGGAGTCCAACCTGGATCTGTGCGAGAGACAACCAAAATATCTCCAGCATTTACTTTTGAGATGGAATCAATATCTTTGACAACACGGATAGGGGCAGTTATAATTCCTTGGCTAGCAGGTATACCATAGAATATATAACTTTCTTTATTATATTTTAATTCATCATTAAATTCTCTTGAGCCTAGGAGAAATTTAGAGGGCAATTTGTTTTCATATCTCTTAAACTCTTCAAATCTTTTGATAACTTCAGATGATAGGTTTTGAATTTCTTGTTGATTATATTTATTGAATGCTAAATTCTTAATCTCTTGTTTATAAAGGAAAAAAATTTTATGATCATCAGATATTACACCTTGATTTGTTAAAATCTTACCTATTACCAAATATAGATTTCTGTTTCTTGTAATCCATTTATCAAGGTTAAAACGCTGATTTTCTCGGAATTTAATATATTTCCTACTATTTCTTAAAATTATTGAGAAAAATTTCCATTTTGATAGACCAAATTTTTGCTTTCTTATCTTAGACTCTACAATCCTTTCAATTAGCTCTCTTTTTCGTAAATTTCTGTTTTTTAATGTCTCGAAATTTTGTAATTGGTCTTTTATTAATGATTTAAGCATATCCATTATATTGATTAAAGGCAATTCTCTCCATCGAGGATAATAAGGTTCTCTTGTGAAACCACGATCTCCATATTCATTTAAAAATCTTTCAAATTCGATAAGAAAATTATTAATTGCCAGATTATTCTCGGATAATAATACGTTATAAATGTTTGCAGAATTATTATTAATAAATATTGATTTTAATTCTGCTGATTTGTTGATTAGGGATACTAAATTATTAATTTGATCATTTGTTTGTGTTAACTTATGTTTAAGCCCAGAAACTAAAATTGGGTAATATTTAAGACATTGCTCCTTTCCAAGAAATCTAGTAAGAAGATATTGGACTAACAAATTCATTCCTATATTATGAACAGGAATTCCATATCTAATAAGCCGAAAATGAGGTATCATTGTTTTATCTAATTCTGCCCCTAAATCAATAAGATCCTTGAATTCACCGGTTTGAGCAATATTTTGCAATTTCGTATCAAATTCTTTGCAGTAAGGTATAAAGACTTTCTGATCCCAATCTTCATAAGCTTCAGCAGTTTTAGACATTGATCCATTAGGGTCGTAAAGCATTATTCTTAATTCTGCTACAATTCGTTTTATAAGATGAAAAGGAAGTTCTTTCATTGTTTTTTTTCCATAACTTCCCCAACCTTCAGGAAAATAATTCAAAACATCTTCATTCCTCATAAAGGTGGGGATTTCGTTTTCAATTTTCTTCTTAATAACATTGAGATTGAAATAGACATGAGCATTACGTAATTTTAATAATTCAGTATCCATTTGCTTATAGCCCATTATACTATTTAATTCAATATTCACAATTTTTGAGATCGGATCTCCTAGAAGTCCAAAAAATAATGGCGTTACATTATCGTTCCAATAGTCATCTGAATATCCTCTACTCCAAAATATTTCAGGTTTTTCAATCTCAGGTTTAATTGAAGTAACAGGTCGAGTTTGCAAAATATTTATTTGATTATCTTGACCTATTGCCCATTCAATATCTTGGGGGATTTTTTTAAATTTTTTTTCTATTTCTCTTCCAATTTCAGCAAGTTTTATAAGTTCATCATGGTTTATAGAGGGTTGTTGATTTAATTCATCTGATAATAATTTATATTCAATACCACTTTCATTTTCTAAAGATATAGGATACGCTGCTAATTCTTTATTACCTATTCTTTTATTTAGAATTTTGAATGAGCCACTTTTTAATTTTTGTATAAAAAATTGATCTGGGCTACTTCTTCCGGATACAATTGACTCTCCTAATCCAAAATTTGATTCAATTAGTAATTCAGTATTATTAGCTGTTATTGGATTGATAGTAAATAAAACACCAGCAGATCTAGCTGATAACATTGATTGAACAACAACAGCTATTTTTACTTTATTATGTGGTATTTTATTATTATATCGATAAAGTATTGCTCGATTTGTCCATAATGAAGCATAACACTTCTTAATATGTTGATATACTTGGTCTAAATTCTTCAAATTTAAATAAGTGTCGTACTGCCCGGCAAAAGAGGCTGTTGGTGAATCCTCAGCAGTAGCAGATGAACGAACAGCTACACTATGAAAAGAAAATTGATTATATTTAGATTTAATTTCATCAATTAAATCACTCGGAATTGAGCCATTTTCGATTAAATTACGAATAGTTTTTCCATAGTTATTTATGGACTCAAAATTATCATAATTAATTGATGCTAGTGATTTTTGAATAAGTTCTATTAAATTGTTGCTCTTAAGAAAGTATTCGTAAGCATTTGTTTTCACAACAAATCCAGTTGGAACCTGAAAATTTTCTTGGATCAATTTACCAAGATTAGCTGCTTTATTCCCGACTTCTTGTTTCTTTAGGGAAGTTTTTGTTAGCTCTATTGTTAGAAATTCTTTATTGGGCATGGCAAAAGAGGAAATTTATTTTTAAAAATTTATAAGATTTTTAATTTAAAATTTTAATTTTGGATAATATAAATACTCCTTTTATTAGTAAATAATTCAAAAATTGTATTCACGATATTGAATAAATCGAAGTTATTCTATTTTAGAAAAATTTATAGTTTATCTTAATTTTTAATATATCAATCAACTATTCAATACTATTTATTGATTAAAATGGGTAAAACTCGAAAAGTTGGTATAACAGGAAAGTACGGTGCGAGATATGGAAGTACATTGAGGAAAAGAGCTCGTTTAATTTTAGAAAAAATGAAAGGAGATATAAAATGTCCCAGATGTATAACAAAAGGCTCCGTGCATAGAATTTCAACTGGTATCTGGCATTGCACAAAATGTGGGGCTAAATTTACCGGAGGCGCATATTATATTGAAACCCCGAGAGGAGCTGAAGCCTTTCGTATTGCAAAGCGCAAGCAAAGGGAATTAGAAGTTACTGAAGAATAATGAATAATAATAATTTCTTTTCAATAAAATCTACAATAGAATTTCAATTTAAAAATACTCAAATAAGAGATCTTTCTTTCAACTCTTTTTTACCAGAATTTCAACATTTAAAAACAAAACGCTCAAAAATTTCAATAGAGAAAAAAAATGATTTAATTATAGTATTTAAAATAATAAGTAATGATATAACTGCTTTTCGCGCATCCATTAATGAAATTATCAGTTTTGGGAAAATTATCACAGATTCGATGATGATAGTTGATAATCCAAAAAATAAATAAATTATATATTATATAAAATAAATTAAAAAAAATTCAAGAAGATAAAAAATGTCTCAGATCAATCTCGACAGTTTAACCGAAGAACAGAAGAAAAAACTTATAAATCTGAATAATCTACAACAATCTTTTGAATTTATAACTTCGCAAAGATTACAAATTGAGAGTACTTTAGGAGAAACAGAATTAGCTATTGAGGAATTAGAAAAAATAAAACCAGAAGATGCTGTATATAAAGCGATTGGTGGAATTTTAGTGAAAAGTGAAAAAGATAAGTTAACGGATGAAAAGAAAAGCTTAAAAGTCTCATTAGAAATGCGTTTAAAAACATTGAAACAGAAAGAAGAAAGAGTAAAGACCCAGATAGAAACAATGAGAAAATCTCTTCAAGCTGATTTCCAAAAATAAAATTCCTCGAAATTTTTATGTTGAAATCTAAATTTGAAAATTTATTGACGTTCATATACAATAAAAATATCTTAATTACCACTCATGATTTAGTAGATATTGATGGTTTAGTCTCTTGTTATACTTTAAAATTTTTTTTTAATCAATATTTTAAAGATCAAGAAATATCAATTTATTTTTCAGGTTTATCTAAGCCAACTGAAAATTATTTGAAGAATTTCAATGCAAAATTTCCTGAATTTGATCTTTCTTACGAGAAAAATCTCGATATTGCTAATATTGATATCCTTGTAATAGTAGATACAAATAATTTAAATCAAATTAAATTAAATAATAACATAGATATACTGCATTCAAATATTCCTTATATATTTATAGACCATCATTATAAAAGCCCAGATTCTAAGAATAGTAATAAAGAATCATTCGATATACTATATGAGAATTATTCATCTACTGCAGAAATAATTTTGGAATTATTTGAAAGTTATAAAATACAGTTAACTTTACCCTTAAAAATTCTTAATATCTCTGCAATATTAACTGATTCCGGTTTTTTTAAATATGCTAATAATAAATCTATTCGAAATGTAAGCAATTTATTATGTAAAGACATAGAAATCCAAGAAATTTTTCTCCTCCTTCAAAACGATATTGATATCTCGCAAAAAATCGCACATATAAAAGGTTTACAAAGAGTTGAGTTAATACGAGAAGGGGAATATCTAATTGGAGTAACAAACGTTAGCAGTTTTGGAGCAAGTGTAGCCTCAATGTTAATAAAAACAGGATTTGATATTGGTATTGTCGTTTCAAAAGAATTGACTCAACATGTAATCAACACTAGAGCTAAAAAAAAGGTTTGTGTAAAAACGGGCTTGAATTTAGGAAAAATTTTAGAAGAAATATCTGAAAGATATCAATGCAGTGGTGGTGGACATGATGGTGCGGCATCAATAACATTTAAAATAGAATTTGATATTATTATCCAAGAAATTATCCAAAAAGTTAAAGATTATTTATAATCTAGGTTTTAAATAATCGAAAATTATTAAAAAACAAGAACTTTAATGAATAAAACTTGCTATGGATTTAATAAAATTTGAAAATTTTTATTACCGGTATAAAGGAAATGAGGAATATGCTTTAAATAATATTAATTTAAAGATTGAAGACAATAAATGTATATTATTATGTGGGGAAACAGGAAGTGGAAAAACTACACTTATACGTTGCATGAATGGTCTAATTCCTCAGTTCTATGCTGGATTTTACAAAGGAAATGTTGAATTTTGGAATGGAAAAAATACTGTTGATACTCCAATAGCAGATTTATCCACTGAGATTGGAATTGTTTTTCAGAATCCAGAAAATCAATTAATAGCAATGAATGTAGAGCATGAAATCGCTTTTGGTTTAGAAAATTTGGGTGTTCATCCAAATGAAATTTCAAAACGAATACAAGAAAGTGCATCATTAACAGAGATTGAACATATATTAGATAAAGCCCCATATGAATTGAGTGGTGGAGAACAACAACGAGTAGCAATTGCATCTATTTTAGTTTTAGAACCTAAAATCCTAATTTTAGATGAGCCTACTGCGTTATTGGATCCATATATGGCAAAAAAGATTATCAATTTACTAGATGAGATAAAAAATGAAAAAAATATCTCAATTTTGATTAGTGAACATCGACTTGATCTAATTCTACCATTTTCTCAACAAATAATTTTAATGAAAAATGGAAGTATAATTGAACATGGAAATAGTGAGCAAGTTATTAATGGTATTAATTTTCAAACTTTAAGATTAAATAAACCGGTTGTTTATTCAATTTTTAATACTTTAAAAAAAGAAAATTTATATTATAAAAATATTCCCATCTCCATTCAAGAAGCTGTAAAGTCTTTGAAATCATGAAAAAAATTACAGAGAGGTCACAAATGACAGAACAAATCCCATTTATTATGATTAGAGATACATGTTATACTTACCCTAACGGAACACAGGCCTTAAAAGATATAAATTTAAACATTTTCAAAGGTGAATTAATTGCTATTATGGGGAAAAATGGAGCAGGTAAAACCAGTCTTATTAGAACATTAAATGGATTAATTAGACCAACACATGGTAACATTTATATTGAAAATGTGAATATAAGTTCCAAAAGCATTGCTAATTTATCTAAAAAGGTTGGAATAATATTTCAGAATCCTTTTCATCAATTGTTTTCCAATTCAGTAGAAGAAGAAATTAATTTTTCATTAAAGAATATAGTTCATGATAAAGATGAAATTCAAATTAGGATAAACAAGATATTACATGAATTCAATCTTGAAAAGTACAGAAAAAGATCACCCCTTAATTTATCTGGTGGAGAATCGAAAAAACTTGCTATAGCATCAATAATTTGTAGGGATCCCGAAATTTTAGTTTTTGATGAACCGACCTTAGGGCAAGATGGAAAAGAAATTGAATTTTTTATTAATTTAATTAGAAAAGAGAGAAAACGTGGGAAAACTATAATTATCATTACACATAATATAGAATTTGCCTATGAATACTTGCCTCGTACTATATTAATGGCAGACGGACAAATAATTGCTGATGGACCGACAAAAGAAATATTGGATAATGAAATATTAATAGAACAAACTTCATTGATTCATCCGCAAATTTGGCAATTTTGTGTTGCATTAAAAGAGAAGGGTTTTATAGATTTAGAGAATATCATGTCAAAAGATATTTTAATAGATTATTTAAGGAATTTTTTGAGAAATAAATCTTTAAAAGTTTAGGAGAGATGTGTACAAATGTCCTTAGAATTTCTAAATGCGTTTAAATACATGAAAAAAAAGTCTTTGTTACATAATTTAGATCCAAGGGCAAAATTAGTATTCTCAATTGTATATACCATAATTGCTTTGTTATTTACTGAAATAATACCGTTGTTTCTTATTTTTTTGAGTTTAATTCCTTTAATTCTAATTGGAAAATTGTTTAAACAATGGATAAAAAGTATTTTTGGTCTTTCATTCTTGGTTCTATTTATAATTATTTTAAATACCTTATTTATTTCCTTATCATTTGCTCTTTCAATGATATTAAGAATTTATATTATGATATCTGCTTTCTCAATCTTTTTTTTAACTGTAGATCCGAATGATTTAGCTCTTTCTATGATTTCAATGAAATTACCTTATGAGTTTGCATTTTCATTTTCATTAGCCTTTCGATTTGTCCCCACTATCGCGATTGAAGCTCAAAATATATTAGATGCTCAACAGAGTAGAGGTTATGAGATGCAAAAGAAAGGACTCATAAATCAAGTAAAAAACCTTTTTCCGCTTTTAATCCCATTAATAATTTGTTCTATAAAAAGAGCTTTTAATGTTGCGGAAGCTCTTGAATCAAGAGCATTTGGCAGTAGAAAAGGACGTACTTATTATTATACAATAAAATATACTTTTAAGGATTGGATTTTCACTTTGTATCTATTATTATTTTTTGCTTTTACCATATTTGTTAGAATCCAAATTAATTTGTTACCAGAAATTATAATGTGGAGTTTACCAGTTTGATAGTGAAAGAATTTAATTTTCCAGATTTAAATTTACATTATTTTGTTGGGATAAATCAAATCACCATAGATCTTGAGAAGTTTATTGATAATAATATTGATGAAGAAAAGGTAATTAATCAATTTTTTAATGAAATCAAAGTGATACAAGATAAATATGAAGATTCAGTTGTGCAGTTTATTAAAGATAAATATCTCTTAAATGAAGACCACGTTTTCACTGCTTGTTATTATATAGAGAAAGCATTTCTACAAAATAAAAACATTTCCAATAAAAAGAGTATTGAACTTCTACTGTATCTCGCTGCTAGCCGACAGATTAATAAGAGTTTTGAAGGTTTTGGGATTGATTATTCCGATTTAAAAAAAAGAAAACTTACATATTGCATTATTTCACCAAAAAATGATTTAAATAATATTCATGTCAATTTAACGAGAGTTTTATCTGCCGAAGAAGAAGAAATGAATATAAATCATCAATCTAATGTCAAGATTAATACAGTAAAAAAGTTTTTTGACATTTCTGATAATCAGCTTAATTCTGTTCTTCACTCTTATGGAATTATTACAAATAACTCAGATCTTAATTTAAGTTCATTGTTTTCAGCATTATATGATTTAATTTGTGAAAAGATGGCTTTGTTATATGCAGAGAATTAAACTAGTGTAAACAATTTAATTTAATAATTCTTAATTCTAATTATTTCATTTTTTCTCATAAAAGATACTCCAGTTATATTTCCTAATATTTCAATTCTGACAATTTTATCTGGGTTTTCAAGATCAACTTTATTATCGATAACATATGCAATTTTTTCAATAAAATCATTTCTTTCTATTTTTTTATGATGTCTTCGCTTTAAAATTATCTTAAAAGAATCATTTTCACCAATAAATTCTTTATAATTTTCTTGTATGATCTGTTTTATTGTTTCAGTATCAGTTTCACAAATGAAGTCAATTGGTATAATTTTTAGTATAAATTGAAAAAGGTTCGGATCTTTCTGCTGAATTTTTTTGATTTTAGCAATAAATTCTTTTGGTCTTAAACTAGTTAAGGCAGTGATTAATCCTGGAAACTGAATTCCTGAGATGATGGGGTATAAATCATCACATATTAACAATAAAAACCATAATTCTGATTTTGCATTTGTTTCATTATATCGTGAAGTTGATACTAAAAGATTAAAATTCTTCGTATATCTCACTCTCTCTATTTTGATAAAAATTCTAATACTTCTTCTGCAAGAATTTCTCCAATTCGTAAAAATTTTATCTTTTCAGTTGTACAGTCAATTATTGTTGTAGGTATTGTAGTTTTTGATTTACCACCATCAATGATTAAATCGATTGTCCCTAAAATTTTTTTTGATACTTCTTCTCCACTTAGAGAGGGGGGTTCACCAGAGTAATTAGCTGAAGTACCAATAATACCACCAAAATAACCTTTTTCCTTCAAAAGCTTTAAAATAGTCAATATTATTTCATTTTCTGGAACCCTTAAGCCAATTGTATTTTTAAATGCTGTAACTTCAGGTAGGATAATATTTGGTTCTTTTTTCTTCAAGATGAGAGTTAATTGACCAGGCCAATATCGATCTGCCAATTTCTTTGCGGTATTATTGAATTCAGCAATTTTATTAGCTTCTTCATAGTCCGAAACCAATAATAATAATCCTTTTGATCTATCACGAAATTTGATATCATATATTCTGTTTACAACATCCAGTGACTGAGGGTCCCCACCAATCCCATAAACAGAATCTGTTGGGAAAGCAATAATTTTACCTTCAATTACATTTTCAACCGCAATATCGAGATAAAACTTTATATCTTTTAGTTTCTTTCCTGCTAGCTTTATTAAAAAACCCATTTGAATACCGTTCTAATTTAAAACTAATAATAAAAAATTAAATGTAAGAAATATAAAGATTATTTAGGATATTGTTCTTGACAACTTAAATCAGCTTCTAAACGTTTCCAAGTATGATCTAAGTATTCTTGGAGTTCAATTAAATCTTTTTCTGAAATGTTTGCAAATCTTTTTTGTTTAGAAATATAATCTATTAGTGGAGTTCGCTTCGATGGATCTATTAGTGGTTTACTTGCTTTTGATAATGTCATAATTCCATTTTCTACTTCATAGAGAATCCATGAACCGGTTTTTACAGCTAAGCGAGCAATTTCTATAGTATCTTCAGAATTAAATCCCCATCCTGTACAACAAGGAGCCATTATATGGATATATCTACAGCCTTTAATCGATTTTGCTTTTTTAAATTTATCATATAAATCGAGTGGCTCACTTATAGAACAAGTTGCCACATAAGGCATATCATGAGCTGCCATGATTGCAGGAAGGTTCTTTTTGAAGCGATCTTTTCCTTTTGTAGTTGTGCTTGTCCAAGCACCATGCGGAGTACTTGAAGATCTTTGAATGCCTGTATTCATATATGCTTCATTGTCATAACATACATAAATTTGGTCCGAGTTTCTTTCTGCTGCTCCACTTAAACCTTGAATCCCGATATCTGCAGTACCACCATCACCAGCGAAGGTGATAGTAGTCATTTCATCCCATCCTTTCCCAGGATATCTATATGCTTTTGCTTTGAAAGCAGCAGACATTCCCGTTGCAGCTGCTGCTCCTGCTGCAAAAGCCATATTTGTAAATGGAAAATTAGGCGCTGTTTTTGGCCATAGTCCTACTACAACATTTAAACAGGAAGCGGGAGTCACAAGAGCTGTGTTATGCCCTAACGCTTTGATTGCCCATCTTAGAGCGATTTCTAAACCGCATCCTGCACAACAAGAATTACCTGGAAGAAAATACTCTTCCTGACATGATTCTAAAACTTCTTTTAGTTTAACCATTCTTTTATTCAACCTCCAATAATCCATCCCAGAGAGTTCCATGGATAACATCTTTTGGAAGCTCTCCAGTCTCAGCATATTTAACTAACTTAATAATTTGGTTTTTTTGTTGTTCAAGTGTAACTTCCCTTCCCCCTAAACCATTAATAATTGGAAATACTGTAGCGGTCCCTTTTGTTTCATGAAGAGCTCCTTTTACTTCACAGCTCACAGCGCCCCCAGTTTGACAACCAAATGCTGTAGCTCTATCAATTACTCCAAGGACTTTCACTTTTTTAGCTATTTCAACTATATCTTCTGTTGGAAAAGGTCTAAAATGTCTTAATTTCACCATTCCAACTCTAAAACCCTCTTCTCTTAAATCATCTATTGCTTGTTCCATTTGCAGAGCTAAATCTCCATAAATGATTACTCCTACGTTGGCATCATCCATTTTGTGCTCTTGAATTAATCCATTACCATAATTTCTTCCAAATACTTTCTCAAATTCCTTCGCAACTTCTTTAATCTTCTCCTTCGATCTTATCAGCGCATCATGAATTTTTAATCTAAATTCATAATAATAACTTGAAGGCATGATAAGATTCCCAAACATCATTGGTCTTTTTGGATCCATCCAGATATGTGGCCAACCCTCTTCGCTTGGTAACGGTGGTAAAAATTTATCTACAAGATCTTGATCTTCAAGAATGACAGGTTTTGAAGTATGGGAAAGAATAAATCCCCCATATGAGACAAACTTAGGGAGTAGAATATCATGATCTTCACAAACCTTATATGACATTAAAATCTCATCATAAATTTCTTGATGTTCTGCACAGAAACAACTCATCCATCCTGTATCTCGTTGACTAATCACATCAGTAAAATCCGCCCAAATATTCCATGGTGGCGCCGGGCCTCTTGAGGCAATCGCTACAACTATAGGAAGTCTCGCTCCTGCCGCCCAATGAATCATTTCGTGCGCATAAAATATTCCTTGACCAGATGTTGCGGTAAAAGTTCTTGTTCCAGCTTTACTTGCACCAACTACAGCAGCGAAAACACTATGTTCTGACTCCATCTTTATATATTCAGTTCCTGGCATTAATCCATTATCTACAAATTCAGATAATTTTTCAACCACAGTAGTTTGTGGTGTTATAGGATAGGCGCTAATCACTTGGACACGGGCTGATTTTGCCGCATAAGCTGCTGCTACATTTCCCTTTATAATGATCGATTCTCTCTTTTGAATAAAATCTTCCTTTGATTCAGTCATCTTTTATATCACTCTCTCTTACCATTTCTATCTTTTTCGTTGGGCATTCTTTAGCACATATACCACAACCTTTACAATAACGCAAATCAATTTCGAAAGTACCATCTTCTTTCTTTTTAATTACCCCTTCAGGACAATACATCCAACAAATACCACATTTATTACATCCTTCTTTAATGACTGGTCTAAATGTTCTCCAATCACCCGTTGTACCTATGTTTCCATCGATTGGTAATGAAATTGGAATTGGGGATAATTCTTTCCAATTTTTATATTCCTGTACTTTAGGACGTTCTTTAACCGATTTATTTATTTTTTTCCATTTTTCAGATTCAGACATAATTACATCTCTCTTACAGATTCATAAGCGTCTTTTGCAACACTCATATTTTTTTCTATTCTACTTTCTCCAAATTGCTTTTTAATTACTTTTTCCATGGTCTCAAGATTATAATATCCAGTGACCTTTCCAAAAGCTCCTAACATGGGTATATTCAAAATTGGACCACTAGCATGCATAAAATTTCTATTAATACAGATACCTGTTGCATCAACAATAAAGATCTTTATCTTATTAGGGAGTCCAGTCATATCTATTGGATCTGGACTATTAATTATTAGATTTACTCCTTCTTTTATGGTTGCTTTTATATGTGGTATATCTAATAAAGAAATATCGAACATAAGGATATAATCTGGATTTACTACACTATCATAGGTTTTAATTACTTTATTCTTAGAAATTTTTGAAAATGCCTGGATAGGAGCCCCCCTACGCTCTGCTCCTATTATGGGGATAGCTATTGTGTCTTGGAATCCTTCTTCAAATGCCATTTCCGCTAATAATTGGCTTGCTGTGATACAAGTTTGACCACCTCTACAATGCATAGATATTTCTACAATCTTTTCGTTGTCTGACAATATATTCAACTAAATTTTGTTTAATTATATTGGTTGCAATAAGACGAATAAAGGCACAATGAATAAAAGTTCTATTGATTTTACTTAATTACCTACTATATGAAACAATAATATAGAATTTATAATAATAATTGTTATAACAATAAATGATTTTTCACAAAAGTATTATTTAAAATTGATTTCAAGAATTATTATCAATTAATCATTCAAATTTATTCCTAATTAGATTGAAAGTCAGTGTTATGTCAAATAAGATGAAAAATAAGAAGAGAATTTATTCTTTTAAATGCCCTTCATGTAGAGAAGGTACCATTGACATTATTAAAAATATTTATGATCTCCCTGATGGAGATAAAATGCTTATTTTAAAATTTGAATGTAATTCATGCAATTTTCACAAAAATGATATTATTCCATTAACTACAAATATGGAACCCGGAATAATGACCTTGCAAATAACAGATGAAGAAGATCTTAAATCAAAAATCTATCGCTCCCCAGTAGGTATGCTAGAAATTCCAGAATTAGATCTACTTGTAGAACCAGGTCCAAGAGCAGATTTCTATTATACTAACGTACAAGGTGTCCTCTTCAGATTTGAGAATGCTGTGTCAATTTATAGAAATAATCTTGAAGAAAATAGTTCAGAAAAAAGTGGAATAGATGAACTTTTAAATAATTTGAAACGAGCTATGGAAGGTAAATTAAAGTTTACATTAAAGATAACAGACAAGCAAGGGGGAAGTTACATTATTCCCCAAGATAAATCAAAATATACTTTTAAGAAAATTGATAATATAGAATTTGAATAAATCTAAAATATAAAATTTTCATAATTCTTTATTATAAACTATCTAGTTATAATCTACCTAAACTGATTAAGTGAAAAGTTATGGAAAATCAAATAAAAAAAGTTGGTATTTTGACTGGAGGAGGAGATTGTCCTGGTTTAAACTCTGTTATATATGGGATAATGCTTAAAGCGTATGATGCGGGGGTTAATTGTATTGGGATCTTAAAAGGCTGGAAAGGTTTTATAGAAAATATTACGATACCACTAAATATTGCGGAACATGATGATTTACATACAGAAGGGGGAACAATTCTTTACACAAGTAGAACAAATCCATTTAAAGGAGTCGCATCAAAAGAAAAAAAGGCTCAAGAATTAACAGAAAATTTTAAAGAACTTGGAATAGACGCTTTAATTGCCATAGGAGGTGATGACACCTTAGGTGTTGCAGATCTTATGTATAAAAATGCAAGTGCTAAAGTTGTAGGATGTCCCAAAACCATAGATAACGATCTAGCAGGAACTCATTATACTTTTGGATTCTGGAGTGCCGTACAATTAGCTTCAAATGCTATGGATAATCTCACAACAACTGCTCGCTCACATCAACGAGTCTTCGTTGTTGAAATAATGGGGAGGGACGCTGGATTTCTCACTATGTATAGTGGAATTTCTGCTGGAGCTGATATCATTCTAATCCCAGAAACTCCCTTTGATTTAGAAAATGATGTTATCGATGTCCTCAAAAAACGAGTTAACTCTGGTTATAAATATCACATAATAGCAATTTCAGAAGGAGCTTATCCAAAGTTAAATTCGTTAGAAAGAGATTTTAAAACAATTTCTAAAGAATCTATAGATAAATTACCTAAGGATACATTTGGAAACCCTTTATTGGCTAGATTAGGTATGTCCCAAATAATTGTTGATGAATTAAATTTGAGAGACGATCTCAAAGAAGAATTTCAAAAAAATGAAGTAGAATTCGAATGTAGAAGCGTAGTTCTTGGGCACACTATGCGTGCCGGACCTCCTAACTCTTTTGACAGAATACTTGGTTTAAGATTTGGTTTAGCAGCGATGAAATTGGTTTTGGAAGGCAATTTTGGATATATGGTATCATTACAAGGGAATAAAATAAGATCAGTTCCATTATCTGAAGGTGTAAAAAAGAAATATATAACTCCTGAAAACGATAAAATGGAATTAAGAGATCTATTGGTAAAAATAAGATATCTATCCAAACAAGAATAATTTTTTGAATTTATTTTAAAGTAAAATCATTTGAGTAATTTTTTAATTTAATAGAAGAGAAAGTGTGGAATTTAAATCTCTTTATTAAGAAATAGTTTAAACCATTTTAATTAAGGACAAGAATAATGAAATTAAAAAATAAATCAGTTTTATTACTGTTGATTTTGGGCATAAGCTTATTTTCAAGCTTTGTTTCTTTTGGTAACGCATGTGAAACAAATGATATTCAAGGAAATTATGCTGAATGGAGATTTTCCAACACTCAACCTTATTTATATATAGAAGCAGATAATTACTATACGCTCGGGTTTTTAGAAGGGCAAAATTTAGCTTTTCAAATTGCGTGGATGAAACTTATGATTATGCTTCAAGCTCAAGAAATAGGGCTCTCCTATGATATTGCCATTTATTTCGCATTAGATTATCTTGAGTTTATACCAGATGAATACTTACTTGAAATGAAAGGAATTGC
The DNA here is from genome assembly GCA_048941185.1 of Promethearchaeota archaeon. Classification (GTDB taxonomy): domain Archaea; phylum Asgardarchaeota; class Lokiarchaeia; order Sigyniarchaeales; family SOKP01; genus Loki-b32. The sequence continues at coordinate 13,571 of JBHLNW010000017.1, read as the reverse complement.
TGATGCGGTCGAGGTAGTATCTATCCTTTTTATGGGGGAAATTTATGAAATTTCAATTGATTTTATGGATATTCTGGTGCAAAATTGTTTCTGGGATATATATTATGGTAAAATTATTCCAATGCTTACTGGTTATCCACAATCGCCTTTAATTGCCGGAGGCTGCACTGCTATTGGGTCTCATATTCTTAGAAGGCCTATCTTTGGGCAAACAATTGATCTTACACTTTTAATGATGCCAACAGTGTCATGGGTTTATACAAAGATAAATGGTAAAAAAACCTTCACTTTTAGAATGGGTAGTATGCTAGCAATGGGTGGAATAAATAAATGGGGTCTTTCAATTTCTGTTAATCTAATCGAAGTTTTCAATTATGGATGTCTAGGCATTCCCCTATCAGTACTTTATAGGATAGTATTGGAAAATACTAGGTTTGTTAAACAAGCAGAAAAAAAAATAATATCTAATGATTTTACTTTAGGATGGAATTATATTATCAGAAACAGATGGTCTATGATCGCAATCGAAACCATTCCTAATACATTCTCATCAGAGAGGATAGGAAGAGGAAGCTATACATTTGATGCAAATATATATGATAACAGTCTATTCAAGAAGTTTATGATTTATCCTACTAAATATTTAGAACGATATAATAGAGTTTCTGAATTATGTCTTACTTATAGCCAAGATGGAAATCTAGATATTAATGACTTATTCAATATCTGCTCAGATACACAAATTTCAAGAAGATTTACAACAGGAAATCCTATGGAAGTAGGGACAGTCGGCTCTTTTTTTGTTGATCACAAAAATATTGTATATTTTTGTTTAGGAAATCCATTAGATTCAAACTTAGGCAAAATTACTTCATTTAGATAACAGAAATTTGAAGAAAAAACCTTCTAAATTCTTTTTTTTTCATTTTATATATATTAACGCTTGTTGTCCATAATGTTTTTCTTCCACTTCGCTATCAGTAGCATCTTTTTCATTGTCAGTCGTAGATCGAAGATCCTAAATTGCACAGATTTTTAATTAAAAAAAAGTTGATAATTGGAGATATAATTGAAGTAAAGACCAAAATTACAGTCGATTACTTAAAAATTAAGATATTGGAATGATTTACCTTTTAATCTTTTAATTTTAGATAATTTGCTAATTGTTGTAAACTTATTTTTCCACTATAATTTATTTCGATAATATCACTAACTTTATCTCGAATTTGTTTATCGAACCAGTTCAAATTTATCTCATCTTTCTTTATAAAACGTTTAAGTAAAATAATTATCGCATTAATTTGATTTAAATACCTTTTTAACAAATAATTCACACTTTGACAAATCTCTTTATATTTTCTTTGTCTAATATCAATAATTGATTTTTCTAGTTCCAATTGTGACTGAAAGCGTGATAAATGAATGTAAGATGATAAATGAATGTAAGAACTCACTTTAAATTCTTTTAAGACCTTGATCTGGTTATCTCTAAGGATAGCTACCATAAACTCTCCCCATCCTATAATCAATATACCATTTACTCCTTCAATATGGTCAAATAGTTTTTTATAAATTCCTAAAGCCTCAATCTGAATTTCTTTAAATCGAATAAAATTTGAATAGTATGAAACTTCAATACCTCCTTCTTCTAAGAATTCATCAACAAAATCATATAAACAATAAATTTTGGGAGCAACTTGGATATACATTTTTCTAGTTGTTATCTCTGGTAGATAACTTGATTTCATTACCATTTCAGTATCATCCCGGGTTTTCATCATTCGGGATATCCATTGCTCGAACTTCAATAATTCTTTTATTTGCTGATGATCCCCATACCTTTGATTATCCAAGCGAGGATCATCTGGATCCCAATCTTCTACCATACTTTTCCAAATTTCTTATAATTTTTTCTTTTTTGTTATAGAAAGTATAGAAATTGGAACATTTATCCAAAGTGCTTCTCTTCTACAGCATCAGCGTCTACAGCATCTTGTTCAATATCGCGCCCAAGCCATTTCTCACTTAAAATCTCTTTGTAATACTCATGTTGAATAATTAAATTCATAATTTCTGTTGTTCCCGTCCAGATCTCTCCTATTCTAGCATCTCGTAATAGTCTTTCGATTGGATAAACAGTAGTATAACCTATTCCTCCTAAAATTTGCATTGAATTATTAATAACTTTCCAACATGATCTCGTTGAAAATTTCTTTGATTCAGATACTAATCTCCTCTGAAGTGCTGGTGGTGCTCCAGCATCTATACTTTTAGCTGTATTATAAACAATGGCTCTTGTAGCATCCAGTAAAGTTATGCTATCTGCGAGTAAAAAGCTAACCCCTTGAAAATTTCTTATAGTTTGTCCAAATGCTTTCCTTTTTGAACTATATTTTGTGGCAATTCTTAAACAAGCACGAGCAAGTCCTATGAAACCTGATGCGGTTGTTAATCGTTCAGGAATCATCATTTGATAAAATATTTGTCCGCCAGCACCTTCTTCTAATATTACATTTTCTTTTGGTACCTTAACATTGTTAAATTTTATTCTACCAGCACCACCACCTCTAGTTCCAAGTATACCATAAATATATTCTGTATTAACTCCTTCAGTTCTATCCACAATAAATAAACTTAAAGCTTTATGAGGATCTGCTTTTGGATCTAAATTTGTTTTTGCATAAACTAAAAAGAAATCAGCACCTTCAGCGCCCACCACAAATCGTTTCTCTCCATTCAAAACATAGTAATCTCCTTCTTTAATAGCACTACATGTTGCTCCAAAAAAATCCGATCCCCCTCTTGGTTCAGTTAATGCTTCAGCAGTAAACTTTTTTCCCTCACACATAGGTTTAAGATATTCTTGTTTTTGTCGCTCTGTTCCAAAAATATTCAAAGCTTCACCGCATATGCTTGGTAATGAAAATAAGCAGGCAAGCGAACTTCCTAATACTCCAATTTCTTCCTGAGCAATAATTTCACTTTCCCAATTCAATCCACGCCCACCATATTCTTTCGGAAATCTTACACCTATCAGATTTTGCTGAGATAAAGCATGTAGCCATTCGGAAGGATATTGGATCTCATCTTTATCCATTTTTTTTAATAATGAAGGAGGAACTGAACTTTTTACAAATGTTCGAACTTCATCTCTGAACCTTTTGTTTTCTTCACTTATTAAATAATCATACATTTTCATTATTCACTTCATGGTTTATAATAGGTTTAGAAATGATAGATTCAATAAAAATAATGATTTGATTTGATTTTGATAATTTTACTTTTCTCTTAAATCCATAGTTCATTTGTAGTTCATCGATAAAAACTATAAATACCCTAAATTATTTATTTTACACGTTGTTTAGCAGTTTTATGGTATCTTAAGAAATCATAAATCTCTACAGTTTTATATTCAATTTGTAACTTGAGGATTTATTATGACTAATAGAATCAAAAATGTATACAGAGATTATCCTAATGCATTTTGGGTGTTAACACTTGCCACTTTCATTGATATGTTGGGGAGTTTTATACTATTTCCTTTCTATGCTCTGTATATAACTGAACGCTTTGGGGTGGGGATGATCGAAGTAGGATTTCTATTTTCGATCTTCTCAGCTGGAAATATATTTGGCGGTGTGATTGGAGGAGCATTAGCTGATAAATATGGTCGTCGTGCTATGATTCTTATTGGTTTAGTTGTAAGCGGAACAGGGAGTGTGGTGATGGGATTAGTTGATAATTTAAATACTTTTTATATACTCGCTGCATTTTTAGGTTTGATTGGCAATTTTGGAGGTCCTGCAAGACAAGCAATGGTTGCAGATTTACTTCCAAGTGAAAAGCAAACAAAAGGGTTTGGCATCATACGAGTGGCTTTTAATATTTCAGCAGTGATTGGTCCTCTTCTTGGTGGATTGATAGCAACTCGATCCTTTATGTTATTATTTATTGCTGATGCTATAAGTAGCATAATTACTGCCGGTATAGTTTATGCAGTTATTCCAGAGACCAAACCTGAAGCGGTGGATAAAAAATCTCAAGAAACGGTAATTAAAACTTTGATTGGATACAAAGATGTGATAATGGATTGGAAGTTTATGCTATTTCTAGGTGTATCTGCTATAACAGTGTTAGTATATATGCAAATGAACAGTACATTATCAGTTTTCTTACGAGATATTCATGGATTCCCTACGCAAAGTTTTGGTTACCTGCTAAGTATGAACGCTATTATGGTTGTGTTCTTACAATTCTGGATAACTAAAAGAATTTCAAAATATCCTCCCATGAAGATGATGGCTTTTGGAACTGTTTTTCTGATGATAGGCTTTGGGATGTATGGTTTTGTTTCTGAGCCATATCTATTTTTTGTTGCTATGGCTATTATCACAATAGGAGAATGCATTGTATATCCTCTCGGACAAAGTACAGCTGCATCTTTTGCTCATAAAGATAAACGAGGAAGGTATATGGCAGTTTATGGTTTTCAATGGATGATCCCCAACTTGTTTGGAGTCTTAGCTGCTGGCTTCATTTGGGTGAATATTGGAGCAAATTGGGTATGGTATTTAGCTGGGATACTTTCTTTGATTTCAACAATAGGATTTTGGCTACTTCATGGAATCACAAAGGAGCATTTCGTAAAAAAAGAGGAGCCTGTTAAGGAAGAATTGCTCGAATATACTATTACCCCAATAGAATAAGAGAGATCTTTATTCTTTTTTTGTTTGCAATTAAGTGTTTATTTAATAGTTAAGATTCTAAATCTAATATTTCACGATCGTGAAACGCATCTTTCACGATCTTTGACTTATAAATATTGAAAAACTACTTCGAAATCTGAAAAATCAAATGGCTTCAATATATAACCATCTGCTTTGATTTCACCCATTTTCTTATCTACTTCTGATCCAGGTATAGCCGTTAATAGATAGACAGGGATTTGTTTATATTTTTCATGTTCTTTAATCATCTTACATATCTCATAGCCTGAAATGTCTGGTAAAATGATATCTAATAAAATGAGTTTAGGCGCTCCAGCTCTTATTTCGTCTATACCTTTTGTTCCACTTACCACCCCTTTACACTTATATCCCTTACTTTCAAAATAGCTTGTTAATAACTTTATAGTGGCAAGGTCATCCTCAATCAGGAGGATATCATACTGAGGATGAGGTTCTTCAGTGGCAATATTATCTAAAATGTTAATGATTTTATTTTCGAGAAGTAAACTCTGGTCAAAAATATTTTTAATAGTTACCAATACTTCTTCATTCAGTTCATCAGCATAATTCTCTAAAAGTAATTGACTAAAACCCTTTATAGTTGTGAGAGGTTCTTTTAAAGCATGAGATATATTAGAAATTGTCCTTTCATCCATTTTTTGTAATTTATCGCTAAGAAGGTCAGATTTTTGTTCAATGTAATAATCAACACTCTCTCTAATTAAAGCTGAGATGGTTGAATAATCCTTTTTTTCTTTAAAGTCTTGCCATTGTTGTTTTGTTTCTTCGGACACATATAATGAAATTCGTTCTTTATCTCTATCATATATTTTTTCCCCTTTTAACCACTTTTTAAATCCTTCTGTAATAGATCCACGCCAAATTGCATATTTATCAGTTCCCTCTTCATACTTTTTTACTAATTCCTTAAATTGCTTACTGTTTAGGTCGAGATTAGCTATCTCCTCATCCGTCATGCTCCTTCTTTTAGACATTTCTTCTTTATCTTTTTTTTTGGCTGAATTATTTTTGTCAGAAATTTTTTGATCCCCTTTTTTTTATCATCCATCTATTATTTTGTAAAAATTAAAGCATAATTATACCAAATTTATCATCAATTAAGATTTCAAATATAAATAGTATACAATATTGTAATTTTTTATCCATTTATAAATCTTTTTTATTATAAAGGTAGTGTATTATCGTTATTATGTTCAAATTTTTAAGAAATAGTTAAAATATGAAATTGGGTTCCTAGCTTTTCCTTAAAATATCAAAAATTATTTCAAAATCAGAAAAATTAAACGGTTTTAATATATACCCATCTGCTTTCGTATCTTTTAAATTCTTTTCAACTTCACTCCCAGCTATAGCAGTTAAGAAAAATAGAGGTATCTTTGACCACTCTTTATCAGATTTTATTGTTTTGCAAATGTCATATCCACTTAGATCTGGTAAAATAATATCTAATAATATTAATTTAGGAGTTGTATTCCCTAATTCCTCCAAACCTTTGGAACCACTTATAACACCTTTACATTTATATCCTTTACTGTCGAAAATACTTGTTATTAATCGAATAGTTGCCAGATCATCATCAATTAATAACACATCATATTTTGATTCTACTTTCATGTTATCTAAAATATTTATTATTCTTTTTTCAAGCAGGATAGATTGTTCAAAAATGTTATTTACAGTCTCTAAAACCTGATCATTCAATTGTTCTTTATAATTTTCAAGAAGTAACTGGGAATAACCTTTTATCGACGTTAGAGGTTCCTTTAATGTGTGAGAGATATTTGAAATAGTCTGAGGATTCAATCTTGATAAGTTATGAGCCGATTCATTTGATTTACTTTCTATATAGTATGAAACTGCTTCTCGTATTAGTTTTGAAATTGTAAGATCTCCATCATCTCTTGTGTAATTTAACCACTTTGATTTTGTATCATCAGATACATATAGAGAAATTCTTTCTTTTTCTCGTTGATAGATTTTTTCACCTCTTCGCCACTTTCTAAAACCTTCTGTTATGACTCCACGCCAAATTGCATATCTACCAGTAATTTTCTCATATTCCTTCATCTCTTCTGTTTTTTTAATAGAACTACTGTTATTGATTATTGAAGATTCCTCTGAATCTTTTTTATCCTGTTTTTCCTCAGTTTTATTAGGATCAGTTATTTTTGTACCACTAGTTTCTAACTAATTTATACTTGAACACATAATAAAAGAATTATTATTTAATTTTTTTTTATTTTCTTTATTTGAATAAAAACGGAAAATTATTGGTACAAAATAATCAATTCAAAAATCAAAGATTTTATACCTTCATAATTATATAGGATGTATTGATGTAAGTGAATATTTACTTTAAGTTAAAATATAATTAGGTATAATTAATCTCAATTATTTTTTTAGGAAAAAAAATTAAAAGATCCTTTAATAATATCCAATTTTTCCGACAAATATGGTAAAACCATAGTATATTATAAAAGATTTTATAACAAAGAAGGTATATTGTACATATTATTCTTATTTTAAAATATTAAATTATTAGTTGTTACTAAAAAACTTTTTTGTATGCAACTATAGATGCCATATTTAAAGGATTTGTTATAACGAAAAGATTTAAATAGATGTTAAGGGTTTATTACTATATACAAAATAAGTTTTTTGTTATAAAAAAAATATTTTTTGTATTAATTATGTGTTCAAAAAAACTGATTATCAAAAAAAACGATAAAAAAACTAATAATTCGGTTAAAACTTATGGTTATTGAAATAACACCTCAAATTGGTGGTTTTTGTCCCGAGTGCGGGGGAACCACTATCGATATCCGTCAAAGAGGAGAGATTGTTTGTCAGCATTGTGGTTTAGTAGTATCTGAAAAAGCAGTAGATATCACTCATAGTGGTATAAGGGCTTATTCAAAACAAGAGAAGGATAAGAAAGAACGAACAGGGTGTCCAATTTCAATTTTGATGCCTGATATAGGATTAAGTACGATTATTGATAGAACAAAAATCAAAAATCCCGATTTAAGAAGGGCTGCAAAATGGAATACTCATCTATCATGGGAAAAGAGGAATATGTTAATTGCCATTACGGAATTAAAGAGAATAGGAGGCAATTTAAATTTTCCAGAAAGAGTGAAAAAATCAGCTGTTCGACTTTATAAAGAAGTCTTTAAAAAGAATCTCTTAAGGGGTAGATCTATAAATGGTATGATTGCTGCTTGTGCATATTATGTCTGCAAGCAAGAAAAGGTTCCTATTACTCTTCAAGAAATCTTAGAAGAAGCATCAATAAATGATAATATTGTAAAAAAATGCTACAAGATCTTAGTAAGAGAATTGAACTTAAAATCACCTCACATTGATCCTGTATCACTCATTCCACGTTATTGTGCTGATTTAGGTTTAGATATTAATGTGGAGAAAGAATCGATAAAAGTATTAAAGAATTTCATTGAGAACACATCCATTTGCGGTAAAGATCCAAAGGGTTTATGTGCAGGATCGATATATTTAGTATCGAAATTGAAGAATCATAAAGTAAGCCAAAAAGACATTTCAAGAGTCATTGGTGTTACAGAAGTAACTCTACGTTCGCGTTATAAAGAATTTTTGGGAAATATTACATTTAATTTTAATACTAATCTACATTAAGCTAGATTTTTCGTTTCCATTTCTTTTTTTTACCGGTTAAGGGTTGAGGGGGCGCAATCTCTTAATTTTTATATAAAAAGTGTTGTTATTATCTATTCGTTTGAGTCATTGAAAAAATTTATATAATATAGAAAATACCATTGAGTAAATTTTTTCAAAAATTACTTAGTAGAGGGAAAATAACATATGAGTCCTGAAATTTTAAAGGGATTAAAAATTACGTTACTTGTACAGTTAATCATTTTTGTCGTATTTGGGATTTTTTTTACCTTCTTGGTTGATATTTATGTAGATCTATTTGGTTGGCCTGCTCTTGATCGTACAGCAGGAAGATTCATTGGGATTATATTTCTAAGCTTTGCGTTCGTTGAATTTTTAGCCTATAGAGAATCAGATTGGGAAAAAATTGAAAATTTCATCATTTTAGATATACTTATCTGCATATTAGGAGCGATTGTTCAGTTAGTAGGAGTCTTCACAGAATTAACTGGTTGGGCAGGATGGTTTAATTTTGCACTCTTAATAGTTTTTTTTGTTGGACTATTATTTTTCTATATTCAACAACAAAAGCAATAGAAAGAATTTTTATAACTAAATTTACAATTTTTTTTATTTTTTTTTCTTTTAACAGAGAAATTGGAAAATTTAATTCTTATGTCCAGTTCTCCTCGCAGCAATTTGCCCTACTTTCCTTCCAGGAGGAGCATTTCTGCTAGTTGTAGTAGGTTTGTGAGGAGATTGTTTTGCACCACCACCATATGGATGGGAGGCTGCCGTCATAGCAACTCCTCTTACCACTGGCCATTTTTTAGCTTTAGATTGCACATAATAGAACTTATTTCCAGCTTTAAGAAAAGGTTTGTCTGTACGACCACCTCCAGCAACAACACCAACTGTAGCCAAGCAATTCTCATTGATCCATTTAGTTTTTTTTGATCGAAAGAGAAGTTCGACTTTATTGCCAGATTTATTCCTTACAAGTGCAGCTACTCCAGAAGCTCGAGCAAATTTACCACAATCACCTGGTTTTGATTCAATATTATAAACAAGAGTCCCTAATGGCATTTTTTTTAATGGTAGGATATTTCCAACTTCAACAATTTGACCATATCCTGTTTTAGATTGTATAAATTCTTGTCCAACAAAAACTCCTTCAGGAGGAAGCCAAAGTCCTTTTTCACCATCATCATATTGAATTCGAGCTAACGGAGCTCCTCTTCCGGGAGAATGAATGAGGTCAATTACCTTAAATGTAAATAATTTCTCATTTTTTTTGAATGGCCGATATTTAACTGGTCCTACATGTCTATGACTTGGAGATCTGAAGCTAAGGACGCCTCTGCCTTTTCTTTGAGCTAAAATTCGTTTTCCCATTTATTTCACTTTATTTTCAGGATATAGACTTTAATTATTTAAACTATAAATTTTTTTTCATTTTCATTGTAAAATAATAGAGCTTTTAAAAGTAAAGTTGCTAGCCAAAATAAGAATTAGTCAAATTATCCTATAGTTTGCCATTTCTAAGTAAATCATCAATATTGTAATTGAAAGCAATTGGAATTTCTCTTTCTAAAATTTCTCCAGCAATATTTTGTAATAGCATTTTTTTAATATCTTCTGGATCACTAGTTTGTCCTAGAACCCATCCGAGTTTTACATATGCAACTTCCGGTAAAATATTTTTCCCAGGGATAACTCCCATATTTAGTAATTCTCTTCCTGTTGAATATACATTCATCCCGACAAACCCATGAAGTGTTTGAGTAGTCATGAGAACAGTTAAGCCATCTTGAATAGCTCTTTTTATTGAATTATAAAGTGTAGTGGATACATGTCCTAATCCCGTTCCTGCAAATACAATCCCTTTATAGCCTTTATCTATATAAAAATTGACTAATTCAGCATCAGTTCCGGGATATGAATATATTAAAGCAATTTTGTGTTCAAAATCTATTTGTGTTTTTGTCGCTAAATTTGATCTTTTTTTATATTCTTTAGTAAACATCTTGATTTCTCTATTTTGAACCATACCTAATGGTATGTTATTAATAGTTCTAAATGTATTTCTGACAGAAGAATGCATTTTTCTGACTAAAGTCCCTCTATGAATTAAACCATAATCGTGGGATGCAGATCCAAGCATACAAACTACTACTTCAGCAATATCTGAATTTGCCACAATTGCAGCATTAATTAAGTTTAAAGCCGCATCAGAAGAAGGTCTATCCGAACTTCGTTGGCTACCGACTATAACAACAGGAATAGAAAGATCTTTTAGCATAAAGGAAAGAGCCGCACTAGTAAAAGACATGGTGTCTGTTCCATGACCAATCATAATTCCGTTCACTCCTGAATTTGCGGCATCTGCAACTTTTTCTGCCAGTTGTTGCCAATATTCAGGTTTCATATTTTCTGAAAGAATTTCAAATACTATTTCACAGTCAAGGTTGCATATTTCGGCCAATTCAGGGACTGCGCTATATAATTCACCTGGAGTGAAAGAAGGAATCACTGCTCCTGTGGTATAATCCAATCTTGAGGCAATTGTTCCACCTGTTCCCAATAGCTTTATATTCGGGAGCTCTTGATTGTGTGGGAATTCTTTTTGAGGAATCTTGTAAGTAGCTTCTCTTTTACCAATCTTTTTAATATCTTCTATTTCAGAAACCTTGACTCCGATGTTATAGTTATTTTCTAATTTAATGTTAATGAAATTAGGTGATGAATGTTCAATTCTGGGTAAAATAATTCCTTCATATTGAGTCTTTTTAGTTTTAATTTGAACAATATCCCAAATTCCGAGATTATTTTTTTCTAATAATTTCTTTCCTTCTCCTTTGTAGCCTTTTAATTTTTCATTCATTCATTTCAACTCCTTAATTTTTTCTTTTATTTTTTTATTTAATTCTTTGGATACAATAGCCCCATCAATTTTTCCTCTAACTTTTTTCATCACTTCACCCATTAATGGCCCAGTTGCTCTCATTTCTTTTTCTTTTATGAGTTTAAGATTATTTTTTATAATTTCATTTAGTATTTGATTGAGATCGGTAATTGAAATAGTCTCGATTTTTAATTTCTTTTTAATCTTATCAATAGAAATTTCTGGAGAATCGGCTTTAAGACTCATTATTTCTTCGATGGCTTCTTTACTAATTTCATTTTTCTTGAGAAGAGAAAATATTTCAATAAAATCAAAGTCAGTGATATTTTCAATATCTTTCCCATCCCTTCTAAGGGCAGTTGTTGTTTCTAATAGGGTTGTAAAAAGTAATGAGGGATTATCAGGGTATATTTTTATGAGATCGTCAAATAACTTGAGTTTTCCTGTAAAAATTAAGTCTTTTATCAATCGTTCTTCTACTTTATATTTTTTGGAATATTGTTTTATAATTATCCATGGATATTCAGGGAGAGTTCTTCTTATATCGTTGATTTCCTCTTCCTTATTAAATATTGTTTCTGTATCTGTATCAGGATATAGTCTTGCTCCCCCATGAAGTTCTCTTAAAAATTCAGTGTTTCCATTTTCAAGAGCTTTTCTAGTCTCAGGAGGGACTCCATTAAAAGCAAACTTTACTCTATTAATAATAACGCTAATACCTTTTTTTAATTCTTTCTTAGAGCCTAATAATAAAATAAAGCAATCATTCTCTTTAGAACCTAATTTCTCTTTAATTTTTTTAATATCTTCATTTAAAAAATGATATTTACTTAAATCTTCGTCGGAATGAACTATTCCTTTTAAGCCTGAGATCAATTTTACTTTATTACTAACTTCAGTTCCAAATCTATAATCTTCCATTAACTCTTTTCCAAATATCCCTTTAAATCCACTGAAATTAATCCCATATAACAATTTTCCTGATTTAATACCATTAGCTATAAAATTTGATTTAGTTTTATTTAGAGCATCAGTTAAATCAACTGGATTATTTGGAATGTCTTTTTCTTTTACCTTTCTCTTAGCGAGTTCTTCTTTAATTTCAAGAAGCTTTAATTGCCGAGAAATTTCATGATTGATTAAGAGAGGAATCCATCCTAATTTCTGAACTCCTTTTATTTCAATTCTAGTACCAGCTTCAATACTAACATTAACATCTTGCCTGATTGATCCAAGAACTTTCTTTACATTTGTTGACCATAATAGCAATCCAATCCTTTCAGCACAGTCTCTACATTCATCCGGAGTAGTAATATCTGGTTTAGTTGTAACTTCTACCATTGGAATTCCTAACCGATCTAATCGAAAAAAATTAGTTTTATCTTCAGTTTTGATTTTTCTTGCTGCTTCTTCTTCTAAACTCAAGATATCTATTCTAATCTTTTTACCACTTTCTAAAGTTATGTATCCATCAGTCCCAAGTATCATTGTTCTTTGGAATCCGCTTGGAACGCTTCCATCAAGGTAATTCTTTCTACAAACATGCATTTCTTCAATAATATTTGCATTTAAAAGCATAGCGATTTGTAAAGCTACATTTTTTGCTTCTTCATTACATGAAAATGGAGGTGTGTCATCAAGCTCATAAGTACATACAACATCGTTATAACCTTCATATACAATTCCCATTCCTTTCTCATATTCCGTGAGCATTGCTTTATCATAAGTACCCATTTCACCCAATACAGGTCTCATTTCTCGCGATACTGTAAATTCAGGTGTTCTAGTTCCTTGAAGTTTAGCAGGACATCTACAGAATAATTTTTTTTCTGTATCAAGTTGTTGATGAATTTCCAAACCACACTTTAGACCTAAATTTTTATAATCAAATTCATCCATAATCAATCGAAACGTCTTTTTAAATTTTAGTCAAATACTATAAGTAGTTAAGTAATTAATCTTATGGTTATTTTCAAAAAAGCTTTGAGATATTTTAATCTAGGTTATTTTAAATAGTTAATAACAAGTACTAATAATTCATGTTATATTTTTGAATAACAATGTCTTGAAATAATATCATCTTGAACTGCTTTCGGGAGATCTACAAATCTAGCGCTATAACCTGAAACTCGTACCATAAAATTTTGATAATTTTCGGGTCGTCTTTGAGCATCTTCTAGATCTGCTACTGAAATTGAATTAAATTGCATATGAGAACCATTTAAATTAACATATGATCTTAAGAGAGATTCTAATATTTCTCCATTTTCAATAATAGTAAGTTC
>JBHLNW010000096.1:0-12861 GCA_048941185.1 Promethearchaeota archaeon | reverse complement strand
TCGATGGTTTACTTTTTAGAAGCAAAACCATATAATAAAAATTATAGGCATTTTAAAATTAAGTCTAAAACTACTCCCGATGATGTAGCTATGATGAAAGAAGTTTTAAAACGAAGATATAACTTCCTATTAAAGAGAAATCTAGAACTTCCGGATTTGATTCTAGTTGATGGTGGAAAAGGACAATTGAATGCTGGAATATCAGTTTTGCGAGATTTAGGTTTGAACATTCCTATTATAGGGTTAGCAAAGAAATATGAAGAAATATACCTGCCTAATAAGAAAGAGCCTATTATTTTAGCAAAGAATTCATCTCTTTTAAAATTATTTCAAAGAGTAAGAGACGAAGCACATAGATTTGCTGTTAGGCTCCATAAAAAGCAAAGAAAGCAAAGAATTACAAGTTCAGCATTAGACAGAATTGAAGGCGTGGGTCCAATCACTAGAAATAAATTATTGAACCATTTTGGGAGTGTTAACAACATTAAAAAATCTACTTTAGAGGAAATATCAAAAATTGTTGGAAAAAAAATAGCTAAAAAAATTTTAGAGGAATTGAATTAGTTTAATTCATTTTCTCTCGAAAGTATAAAAAATAAAAGAAATTAGTTATAGATTTTCACTTTTTATGTTCGATAATAATGCAAATACAACAATTAAAGTTCCTAATACTATAAATGTTATACTCAAATTCCACATCACCAAATATCCCACAAGAGGGTAAAGAATTGCTCTTATGAGACTTGCAATCATGTTAATAGTACTTATGACAGTGGCTCTATTTTCAGTTTCAATTTCTTTATTGATTCCCTTAATAAATATCAAACTCCTTGAAAATCCTAAACCAATAACAATAAGAATTAAAGGAATACTGATTGGAATGTAGTGTATTAGCGCCATTAAAATAAAAGCAATCCCTGGAATTATTGTATAGAATTTAAGAAATTTTCTTTTGTTTTGAATTTTGTTTTCTAGAGTTGGAATGAGATTATTAAAGAGAATTTGTATGAGAGTCATTAATGTACTAATGAATCCAAAGAAAATTAATTGAAAATTCAATGCTTCGAGGTAAACTTGATAAGTCCATATTAAGAAAAACACTAAGGATTCTGTTATTACCATTTCAACAGCTAAAATTCTTAAAATCTTATTGGTTGTTAACTCAGTAAATCCAGATTTTACAATAGTGAAGTATTTATCAGCTTTCTTTCTTTCTAAGTCATGATTAGGTTCTTTTAAAGTCATGGATATTAAAGTTGCTATTATAAATGGTATAAATATCAAACTCATAACAAGATTCAACGAGAAATAAGCTCCAATAATTGATCCTATTGGAGCTGAAAGTGCAATACCGAGCAAACTGAAACTTCTATTCCTAGCCATTACTTTTGAAACCTCATCTTCTCTTCCAAGTTTTCTCAATGTGTCATATATAAATGCCATATTAGTACCCGATGTTAAAGCAGCTCCAAAAGCCCATAAAGTTTCACCAATTGCAAAAATATATATACTTGGATAACTACCATAAATTAATGCGGCAAATGCAGTTGAAACTGCACCTAATATCAAAGAGAATTTCCTACTTATGTAATCAGCTATTGCACCACAAGGAATCTCAAATACTAGTATCATTATTGTAAAATAACTCTGTAAGAACATTACCTCAACAAAAGAAATTCTACCCCATGTTAAGAAAAATGGTAATAAAATTCCTGAAATCAAATGAAATCCCTCTATGAAGTGAATTAGATATGTTTTCCATATGTTAGATCTCCATTTTTTTAAATAAATATCGATTTTTTCACCTCTTAACTCTAAAGGAGATTCTCCTAACTCTTCTTGAGTGTATTCCTTTAATTCTGACATATTTTCCACCTACTTTTTTTTATTTTTGAAAATTTATTTATAAAAACATATTCGGAATTCTATTTCAGAGATTATATAAGTTAAATGCGGTTGATTAACCCTAGGCTCTTAAAGTTCCAAAAAATAAACAATTTTGAAGAAATAAAATAGAAATTTAAAGTATTAAAGTAAAAGAGAAGTGTTATTGTGTTGTTGATTGCAATGTTTTTATAAGGATAATGTTGCAACGAAATATGATACAAACTCTAAAAACATCCCTACCATGATAATCTTTTCACAATACGGATCATGAACTATCACATCAACTCGGTTAGTTCTAATCCAATTATTTTCTTTTCTTATCATGATACAATCAACGAATATGTTTAATAAAACTATATTATTCTCAAACTTATAAATGTTATGGAGGAAAGTACATTATTTAGTGATCTTTAGATAGAAAATGGGAAAAGGATGGGAATAAGAACTTGTTCTTAAATTACCAATCTCAAAAGTTCTGCTGTTGCTTCACAATAAACTCTAGCCAGTGAATCCCTTTTAGCTTCACTTATAATTCTAATTATTGGTTCCGTATTAGATGGATGAATTAGTACAAACCAATCTTTTCCTTTTCCAAATCTAAGATCATTTCCTATTTGTTCTACGTTCTCTCCTTCATTTATCAATTCAGCTTTAATTTTTGGAATAACTGCCTCAATATCTACATTTTTAGTATTAATTTTTATTCTATGAGAATAATATCGAGGTAATTCTGCTACTAACTGAGAGATCTTCTTTCCAGTTTTTACCAATATTTCAACAATTTTTGCTGCTGCGAATATCCCATCCCTAGTATTATTAAAATATGGAAACATAATACCTCCACATGAACCTTCACCACCAAAAACGAGTTGATTTTTTGACGAATTCGTCATTAAATCTTCCATTTTATTTGTTAAAAAACGTTCACCTACAGGAGTTCTTATAATCTTAGCATTATATTTTTCTGCTATCACTTCAAATCTTAATGAAGATGCTAAATTGGTGACAAAAAATACATCTTTACTTTCATCACCTTTGCTTCTTAAATAATAATCTGCTATTAAAGCTAAACCAATATCTTCGGGATAGCATTCTCCGTTATCTCCAATTATAGCTAATCGATCAGCATCCGAATCATGAGCAAAACCAATATCATATTTTCCTTGCCAAACTTCCATTATTAAATCCCTAAGATTTTCTTTAATAGGTTCAATTTCTCTTGGAAAATCTTTATTTGCGAGTAAGTCATTATTGATTAATTTTATTTTACAACCTAATTCACTTAGAACATAGGGTGTGACAAGTTTTCCAGCTCCAGCTCCAGTATCAATAACTACTTTAAGATTATTTTTATCCTTAATATTTAAAAGATCAATATAATTCAATAAATCTTGAATGTATTCTGTAATAGGATTTAATTCCCTAATATATTGTTCTGAACTCGATCGAATTTCGTTGTAAGCATTCAAATCTATGTTCTCTAAATAGATTGAAATTATTTCTAATTCATCAGCACTTAGAAATGTTTTGGTTGATAATAATTTTAAGCCATTCCATTCTTGAGAATTATGAGATCCTGTAATGATGATACCGGCAGGGATATTTAATTTATTCTTTGTATGGATTATTACAGAGGTTGGACATATTCCAAGATTTATTATTTCAAAACCAGATAAAATTAAACCTTCTATAATTGCTTGTTCGATAAAACTTCCACTTGGCCTAGTATCCCTTCCTATTACTATTTTTTTTTCTTTACCATCAATCAATAATCCAAAAGCAATTGCAATTTTCTTGACCGTATTAAATTTCAGATCTTTCTCAACACGACCTCTAATACCACTTAGAGTGAAGATTAAATTCTTTTCTTCCATACTTTTCATTTGATCCTTTACAAGATAATTCTATTTCTTTCTAATTTGTATTTAACTAGAGCTAATGCTCCTCTTACTCCAATATCTTCTAAATATTTTGTTACCTTTATTTTAGGTGGATTATTAAGAGTAAATCGAATAGGATCATCTTCAAACTGCTTTTTTATCGGAGGAATTATTTGGTCTTTATCATTCATCATAGCACCTCCAAAGTAAATTGAAACACTGTCATAATAATTATTAACTACACCAACTCCAACTTTAGTATAAAATATACAATCCTCGACAATTTTTTTAGATAATTTATCTCCTTTTTTAGCTGCTTGAAAGACTTCTTTTGCTGTTATTTTTGATGTATCATTATTGATAATTTGCATTAATAGATCTGCATTTAACTTTCGTTCATTTAAAGCGTCAAAAGTTCTATTTTTTACTCCTGTTCCAGAACTAAAAGCTTCCCAACAACCATACGCTCCACAATTACATTTGAAATTACTCTTTGGTTCAACTAACACATGTCCAATTTCTGCTGCATTACCATCTTTTCCAAGTAAGAGATGACCACCACAAATCACTCCTCCTCCTATTCCCGTAGACATTGTAATATAAACTAAATTATCTTTTTCTTCATTCATTGCTTCAAAGAAATGAATTCCTAACACACTACCATTGCAGTCATTTATAAAATATAGTGGAATTTTAGGAAATCTCTCTTTAATTGGTTCCTTTAAAGGAATGACTCTAAATCCTAGATTTGCATTATTGAATACTACCCCTGTTTCTATGTCTAGAGGTCCTGCTGTAGCTACTCCTATGCCTAAAACTTCTTTATTTTCAATATTATTTTCAGAAAGTAGTTCTGAGATCATTTGGCACACAGATTTACTAATTGAAAATCTATTTTCTTTTAAGGTTCTTGTAGATTTTTTAATAATTTTTTTTTCATTTAAATCCACTGTACAGATCGCAACTCTAATCCATGTGCCTCCAATATCAACACCCACTACAAATTTTTCATCCACCATTTTTACACCTTCAAATTTGTAGATTTTTCCTTAACCTCTGAATAATATAAAGATTTCAAATACTTCAAATTATTATTATAGAAATAAAAGTTTTTCTGAACATCAGTATATATTTATTTCTACATTCTCGTCATTGATTATTTCCTTAAATATATTTGCAATTTCTCTTTTGCTATTATCATCAATTGAGAAAACATAGTATTCGGCTGGAATTCTCGCAGTTGAATAAATTTGGATTATATCTGGTTTAATCTTTTTTAATGCTTGAGCTAAATCATATATATTTCTAAGATTATTATTTGGAGTAAAATCATCTTTATAAGAATTAAAAATTAAACTCTGAATTGCTAATTTATTTTTTTTAGGCATTTCATTTTTTAATTTAATTAATGATTCAATTATTATTTCTACTTTAGGAGTATCATGATGAGGGCGGTTTGTTCTTTTAAAATCAGTATTATTTGCTGTATCAAGTTTTGCTAAAACTAACTCGAATTCTTTGACGCTTTCTCTTATTTTATCTATATATAACGTACTAGAATTTGTAAATAATGTAATTAATGGTTTTTTACTTGTCCAATTTAATTCTTCTCTAACATCTAATGCGATTTTTAAAAAATCCAATAATTTTTCGTTTAGGGTTGGCTCTCCATTATAACCAAAAGTAATTGAATTTAAATGTGGAAAAAATTTCAGAATCGAAAGTAATTCTTTCCGAAAATTAGATGATGGAGGAAGATTTATTCTATAATTTGGAGAAACTAAATTTTCTCTCTTTGTTAACCCAATTTCACAATAAACACAATTATACGTACATAATTTATAATCCGCTAAAATATCTACACCTAAGGAAAGACCTAACCTCCTCGATTGAAACGGACCATATGTGTACTTTCGCATTTTATTTACTTAAAAATGGCTATCAATAAATTTTTCTATTGCCTTATTTACTTGCTTAGGTTTTTCTAAAATAACACCATGACCAGCTTTATCTATTACGTATAGTTTTGAATTTGTAATTTTATCATGGAAAAATTTTGAATATTTTATTGGAGTAAGTTGGTCATATTTCCCGCATATAACTAGACACGGGACACCAATCGAATTTGTCTTATCTAATGTATCAAAAGCATCACAGATTTTAAAATCACGATAGGTTACTTCAGGATCTATTTGAGAAGCCTCTAAAACTGCATTTTCAATTAATTCTTTTGAAGTTTTTTTATAAAATGTGCCTTTTTCTAAAGAATTCAAGTATTTTTGGTAGTCAGGTTTTATTGAATCAAAAATTATTTGGCTTACTCGCATTCTCCCTCCCGTAGCGCATAAAATAAGAGCAGAGACTTCTCTTGGATATTTAAAATAATATTCTTGAACTATTACTCCACCCATAGAATGTCCACCTAAAACTAATTTTTCAGGCTTAATTATTTCTATGAGTTTTTTAACAACGTCAACATATAAATCTAAAGACAATTCTTGAAATTTATTTGACTTATTATGAGAAGGTAAATCAAGAGCAATTATATTATAATCGATATTGAGATAAAATTGATTTTCCCAGATATTTGAATTACCTCCGGCCCCATGTATAAGAATAAGGATATCTTTTGAACTATTATCCTTAATCTGATAAAAAATTTGTTTTCCAGCATATTCGAAGTATGGAATATTAAAACACCAGTATAAAATACATATGATATGGATTTAAACAAACAATTATAATTTAGTTTTATTAAAAAGTGCATTCTTGATTTTTATCATACAGAAAATGAAGTAGGAATGAAAGAAGTTTAATTTCTAGTTTCAATATCACGATGCTGCATTTCGAGAAGTCTTTTATACTTTCCATTCAATGCTATTAAATTATCATGGTTTCCTTGCTCTATTATTCCTTTTTTATCTGCACTCATAACAATAATATGATCCGCATTTTTTATGGTTGAGAGCCGATGTGCTATAATAATGGTGGTCCGGCCTTTACGTGCTTTATCTAAAGCATCTTGAATTAACGTTTCAGTGTAAGGATCTACGGAAGATGTAGCCTCATCCAAAATTAGAATTTTTGGATCTATTATTAAAGCTCGGGCAAATGCGATTAATTGTCTCTGACCAATAGAAATATTTGAAGCATTTTCTTTTAGTTTGGTATCATATTTTTTATGGAGAGTTTCAATAAAATTATGTAAACCTAAAAATTTTGAAACTTGAATCATTTTTACTTCAATTTCGGGCGATAAGTTGTTATATCCATATAAAAGATTTTCTCGGATAGTTCCAGTAAAAAGAAACGCATCTTGAGGAACAATTCCAATTAGATTTCTTAAGTCTTTTTTCTTTAACTCTTTTATATCTATTTTATCAACCAGAATCTTTCCTTTATTTAACTCATAGAATCGAGCAATTAACTTTATTAGTGTTGTTTTACCTGATCCGGTTTCTCCTACAATTGCTAAGGTTAATCCATCAGGAATTTTTAAAGAAAGGTTTTTTAATACAAAACCTGTTGATTTTTTATGTTTGAGGAGTGTTTTTTGTTCATTTATTGCATCTTTTACTATTTTAGGAATACTTTCAATCATTTCAGAGGTAAGAGAAGTTTTAGCCAGGGTTTCCAATATATTTTGAGGTGAAAGTTCTCCCATTTCACCACTAATCATTTCTCCTCCTTCTGTACTAAAATTAGCTCTCTGTTGAAGAGTTGTTTTAGATCGTAAAGCCCTTTCTAAAAATTTAACCATCTTTTGAATTGTTTCTGGAGGTAATGAACCGTTCAAGTTATTAAATTTAGTAATTTTTTGTTCATTTATCTTCTTCAATACTCTTTGATTATTCAATATGTATCCAAAACTTACATTGTTAAACTCTATAGCACCTTTTACCTTATTAATTGATCTTGTATTCTCCAAATCTGGGATCTCAACTCTTTCTTCTAATAAAGAATAAATTCGATCACTTGCAGCCATTGAAGATTCAATAATTTGCTGAATTTGCATTAAGGTCATAAAGGGACGAAAAAATTGCCCTAGAATAGTTATAAATGCACTTAATACCCCCACAGAAACCACTGTCCCGAAAATTGAGATATATCCTGACGCAACAAATCCACCAACCAATAAGATAGAGGCTGTAATAATAGTAGTAGTCAGATTAATTAAAGGAAATATTGTTGCCATATATTTTCGAATTTTAACCATGATATTATAATTTTCAGTATTTGCTTGGTCAAATTCATAAGCTGCTCGCCTTTCTTGCCCATATGCTTGCACTACTTTTGCGCCTTCAATATTTTCTTGTATTGAAGAGGTAACCTTCCCTATTGTTCTTCGGGATTCTTTAAATAATTTAATAGCAACTTTTTTAAAAAAGTGAGTAATTGTAAAAAAAAGCGGAAAAATTATCAAGCTAATCAAAGTTAAAAAGGGATTGAGGAAAAACATAAAAATTATTGTTAATCCAATTGAAACCATACTCGTAATAATTTGGACGAATTGACCTCCTACTAATTGATTGAGAAGTGTAACATCATTTGTCATAATAGACATTATCTGTCCAGAGGATTTATGATCAAAATAACTTAAAGACATATCTTGTAATTTCAGAAATAGATCATTTCTAATTTGGTAGGTTATTTCTTGAGAAATTTTCCCCATCCCATATTGTGCAAAAAAATTAGTAATTGCCATTATTAAAACTAATATTAGATATATGACACTCATTATCACAACATAATAAGTATTTTTGGTGATAATCCCTAAGTCAATTATATTCGCAGATAAAATGGGACTCAAAGCCGAAATTACAGTTCCTAATAAGAGAAAAAAAAAATATAGAAAGAATTTCAATCTTGATGGTTTTAAATATGAAATTAACCATCTCCATAATTCTTTTCTTGGATGATCAAGTTGGGATTTATCTCCTTCTAACATGAAACGTTGGCGAGTACTTGCACTTGGTTTTATAATTTCTTTTTCTTGCTCTTCATAATCATCTTTATCTTCCCCTTTTCCCAATTTTAATCACCCCTAGTTATATATTTTCTCCTATTTGGCTTTTTGACTTTTGCTTATGATATAGTGTTTCATAGATTTGTTTATATAAGACATTTGAACTGAGTAACTGTTCATGTGTTCCGTATCCTACAACTCGCCCTCTATCTAATATTAAAATATAATCTGCTCCTCTTATAGTTGAAATTCTTTGAGTAATAATAATTGAAGTAATTCCTTTCATTATTTCTGCTAAAGCCTGTTGAATCTTATATTCAGTTTCTACATCAACGGAACTAGTGCTATCATCAAGAATCAAGATTTTTGGTTTGATTAAAAGAGCTCTAGCGATTGACAAACGTTGTTTTTGTCCTCCTGATAAACGAGTTCCTCTTTCACCTACGATTGAATCATATCCTTTTGGTAAATTGACAACAAAGTCATGTAGATCTGCAACTTTTGCTACTTCAATTATTTCTTCCTTTGAAGCATCTTCTTTTCCATATGCTATATTTTCTGCTATAGTTTTATTAAATAGAAAGGTTTCCTGAGATACAATCCCAATATTTTTCCTTAAATCTTTAAGTAGATACTTTTTTATATCTATTTTATCAATTTTAATAGATCCCTCGTTCAACTCATAGAAACGCGGTATTAAACTAATTATAGTAGACTTTCCTGAACCTGTAGTACCCAATATAGCTAATTTTTTTCCCACGGGAATTTTAAATGAGACGTCCTTCAAAATTCTATGATCAGGTGTATACCCAAAGGAAACATTTTTAAATTCAATATCTCCATTCAATGAAGTAATTGGAATTGCATCATTTATGTCTTCAATTTCTGGGTTAGATTCTAAAATGTCCCTTACACGAGTAAGAGCAGCATCAGCTTGAATATAGACCAGCATAATTTGCCCTAACATCATTAAAGGAAAACCTAATGATGCAATATAGGAAAAAAGGGTTACAATTGTATCTAAATCCATTATTCCATTGATAAAACTTATACCTCCAATAAAAAATAAAGAAATCGTTATTACTCCTATTATAATATATATGGAAGGCAGGTAAAGCGAATTAAATTTTATAGAATTAATACTTGCTTTATAAAATCTATTATTGTTTTCTTTAAATTTATTAAATTCTTTTTTTTGAGTACTAAAAATTCGTACTACTTGAGCACCCACTATATTTTCCCTTATTGTTGTAGTTAAATCACCAAAACTATCTCTGGTTTCTAAGAAGATTGGTTTCAATTTCTTTGCTATATAATATGATAAAATAAGAGAAATAAAAATTGCACTTAGTAAGACGAGAGATAAATGAAAACTAAAAACAAAAAAACCAATAATAATTCCACTTATCTGAAGAGTCGATTGTAAACCTAATATTAATCCCATTCCAAAAATTTGTTGAGTTTCTTCAATATCACTTGTAGCTCGAGAAATTAATTGACCCGTTTCAGTTTTGTCGAAATATGAAAATGATTGACGATAAATAGCATTGCTAATATCATCACGTAAATAGTATATGGCTTTTGATGAAACTTCAGCACCTTGAAGACGAGCTACTCTATTGAAAAAATAAGTTAAAGAAGCAAATGTTATTACCATAAAAAAGTAAAAAAAAAATAGAATGATATTTAAGCTTGTGGGGAGATTAGGATCTAATACTCCAACCATTCTTCCTATAAAAATGGGTGTAACACTATAAAAGATTGTTGATATTATTAAAAATGTGAATTGTAAGATAAAGGCTCTTTTCGATCTTAACCAATACTTAAATATCATCTTAGCAGAATTCATTAATTAAATTACTCTTATAGTTTATTTCTCATATTATTACTTTTGAGCCTTTAAAAAAAATATATTATTAAGTAATATTTTAGATAATAAAAGAAAAAATTTATTATCAACTTATTGGCTAATTTCCATTTTATTAAATGATCGAGCCCCAATCATTATCAACAATACTCCAAAACCACCTGAAATTAACAGATCAAGCCAAAATGGAAAGTAGGATACCCCCAGTAATACAAATCGGAAGAGATCGACACTATATGTGAAAGGGTTAAACATAGTAATCTGTACAGGAAGTGGAATTAAAGAACCTGAAAGCCACATCATTGGCATGACTATAAATGTCTGAATTAACCCAAAAGATTGCATATCACGTAAACGTGTACTTATTGTTAATCCTATACCTACTATTCCTAGACTTGCTAAAAATGCGACAGGTATTATGAGTAATACACGCCAAATTAGATTTAAATCATTGCCAAAATATCCTATCGCAACACTTAAACCTATGATTATAAGGACTTGTAACATTGTTTGTAAAGCAACACCCACAGTTCTTCCAAGCATAAGCGTTCTACGACTAACAGGAGCCACTAATAACTCCTTCATAAAGCCAAACATTTTATCTCTGAAAATTGCCATTCCACCAAATATACCTGTAAATAAAATAACCATCGCTGCAATTCCTGAACCAGCGAATGCTCTCGGGTCAACATATACACCCTGAATAATTGGATTGAAAGACATTCCAATACCTATGCCAAATACAAATAAAAAAAGTAAACCTTGTACTAGTGATGATATAACTCTTGATTTATTTCTCCAGAAGCTAAGTAATTCCCTTTTCGCTAATATCCACACTGCGCTGTAATTTATTTTTGTTTTTTCAATATTTAGATCAGACATTTGTTATCACTTCCTTAATTGCCTCATTTGAATCATTTTTTTTATTCCTTTAGTTTGGTTTGAATTTTCCTCTCGAATTGATGTGCCAACATAATGTAAGAACACATCTTCTAAAGTTGGTTGATGCATATTCACAGTCTTTATCTTAAAACCATTTTCACCAATTTTTTGAATAATCATTGGTAGCTGTTTTCCACCATTCTCACATGAAATTGAGATAGAATGTATTGAATCTACTTCCGATTCTTCAAGTTCTCCCTTCTTAACTTTAATTAATTCTTCTTTTATATTATCTGGGACTTCTTCTAAGAGTTTATCGTCAAACATTTCTGCTATTTGTTTCTTCATGGCGAGAGGAGCATTTAGGAACATTGCTGTGGTCATTGGCATTTTTTTCCAAGCCATTATTAACTTCTTAGGATCTGATAAAGTTTCTCTTATACGTGCTTGAATCATTTCAGGAGAAATATTAGGCATACCCTTAGGGAGTTGTATATTTGGCATCATGGGTTGATTACCTTCAGAAGTTCCTAATGATACGTTCTTAACTCCGGGGATTTCTTTTACTTGATTTATAATCATGGGAATTTTAAATCTTTCCTTTATTTCTTCTAATTGAATATCAATAACATCCCCAGATAATTGTTTTTTTAAGTTTTCTGAAGTATCCATAGCTATAATTTTACCATGATCCATGATGCAGATCCTATCAGCAAGTTCATCCGCCTCATCCATATAATGAGTGGTTATTAAGATCGTAATTTTTGATTCACTCTTATTTAACTCTTTAATCTTGTCCCATATTTTTCTACGTGTCTGAGGATCTAATCCCAATGTAGGTTCATCCAAAAAAAGAACCTTAGGCTCATGGAGTAGTCCTCTAGCAATTTCTAATCGTCTCTTCATCCCACCTGAATAATTCTTCACAAATGTATTTGCTCTGTCTTCAAGATCCACTAATTTTAAAACTTCATTTATTTTTTCTTGTCGTTCTCTTTTTGGCATCCCGTATAAAATTGCGTGTAGTTCTAGATTTTCCCATGCTTTCATATCACCATCTACAGAGGGTTCTTGAAAAACAATACCAATGCTTTTTCTAACTTTATCAGAGTCTTTATCGACGTCATAGTTGTTAACTAAAGCTTTCCCTTCTGTAGAAGATAATAAAGTTGCTAGTATGCTAATGGTTGTAGTTTTCCCTGCCCCATTTGGACCTAATAAAGCAAAAATTTCACCTTTTTTTATAGTGAAACTGATATCATCCACAGCTAATACATTACCCTCTTCATAAATTTTTGTTAAATTCTTTACTTCTATTATATTTTCAGTCATATTCTCTCATAGGTTAATTTTTCATTACAAAAATACTTTTCTAAAAA
>JBHLNW010000095.1:0-13057 GCA_048941185.1 Promethearchaeota archaeon | reverse complement strand
CCACGATTATTAGTAATAACTTTTTTTGAAAATTCATCTTCTTCAAATCCTATTTTAAGTTTATATCTCATCCGACCGTAATAACGCATTGGAATCAAAGCCGGACGATTTTCGGGAATTTCTATTAGAGCAAACCCATTTTGTTTAAGAACAGTACTATTAGCACACCTATTACTGGCTATATTATTCCAATTCCCTCTATATATATGTGAATTTGCTGAAATTCCAATTATTTCTGGCAGATAATCCCATAAATAATTATATACTATTTTCATTTCTTCGGGAGTCATAAGACTTCCTTTTCTTTGAACAGAAACATTAATATGAGTTCCACAAATTGGATTTGGATCACTTTGTATAGGATGAAGACTTTGAGCGAGTATTTTGACTCCAAGTTGTTTTGCAGCGTCAGTTAATAATTTCCTTCCTTCCCTTACAGCTTGCTCTAATGATGTAGGAGGTAGTGGCAATGTAACATATTCAATTTGTGAAGGAGAAGGCTCAGCATCTAATCCTCGTATTCTAACTTGAAGTGAACTCAGAAAATTTTGATCACTTTCAAGAATTTCAGCAGATTTTACCATTATATCATCGGCAACTCTCGCTAACCTACCATTCTTATTTATAATGAGAAATTCTTCCTCAATTCCGCATAAAACTTGATAATCTTCATATAGATCATGATTAAGATTTGCTATTTTTTCATGGAATATCATGAAATCTCATCCTTAGTTGGGTTATAAATCTCAATTATTATTAGAGAAAATTATTTTTTAAAAATTATTAATTCATATTTTTTTGAGGGATGCCATTTCCATAAATGCTCCAAGGCGAGTTTTTATTTGTTCGATATTTTCTCCCATTTTATTGAAATTTACTGCAATTGATGGTATTTCAAGTTCTCTACGTATTTTTTCTTTTAACATTGTAAAGCAATTTGAAATAGAATGGCATCCAAATACTTGGACAAAAACCAGACCATCAGCATTTAGATTTTTAGCTAACCTTAAATAAGAATCTGTTAATGTATTGTTATCACAACCAATTCCATTAGATGTTATATTCATTAAATATTGAGCATATGCTTCGATAGGGTCTTTTGTATTTGATATTGGAATATCTTCTAAAAACTGTAAAAGATCCCAATCTCCATATAAAACTCTACCTCCTAATTCATAAATAATATCATGGGTTTTTGGTTCCCAACCACCAAACATTGGGGTAATTAGAATTTTAGGCATTTTTGAGACATCCATTCCAATCCCATTTCTGATTCTACCTTTCATTTCCATTAATAAAGTTGAAATATTTTTCTCAAACCGCATAGCATTGGAATTATAATCGTGAAAGCTTATACTTAATAAGGCCAGTATTTCACTAAAAGTAGCTGGATTACACGGATAGAAATTGGAAGTACTTATCTCATAGATAATCTTTTTATATGTTCGACGTATACGATTAGCTGTTTGAAAATGGTTTCTTAATTCATTGCTAGTATAATCAGAATTACTAATTTTACCTAATTCATTTAATGCATTATTTATATTATCAACAAAAAGTTCTAACGAATTTCCTATATTTCTTGGAGGAATATCAATCCAAATTTGTTTAGAAGGGTTACCGATTGCATCAATAGATTCTAAATATTTATTCCATGCGCTACATCTTATTGTATAATTAAGATTTGCATCACAATTCTTTCCTTTCGAAACGTGCATTCCATAAAGAGATTTAATTCCATAGCAAAAATCACTTGAAAGACCACTTTCTACACCAATATCAAACATCTCATTATATTTTTCATTAATAGTTTCAATTACGTCTTCAATGATTTTATCAACTGTTTTACTAATATCTTTAATACCAAGATCCTTTACAAAACCTAAAAAATTTGAAACTTTATTCCAACCAAATATATTAGAAGCTGATCCTAAATAAGTGAGATATTTGTGAATTTTAAATTCATGCATTCTAATTGGAAATACAGGAATTAAATCTGGAAAAGCATAAACTAAGTCTGAAAATGGTAAAGCAATTGAAATTAACTTCTTTTTTTCTCTAAATTTCTTTTTCTTTAAATAATCTCGTCCCGTTAAAAAATTATATGCCATTCTCAATACAGAAGAGAATCTAATTAATTCATCTGCTACTAAACTCATTTTTACATCATCTCCAAAAATGCTTCTATTCTAGTAGTTAATTGCCCCCGATTTGCTCTAGAATAATCTCTTTCTAAATTTAAAACTTGAATCCCTTCACCCTGTAACCGACTTTTCAAATGAGTCGACATCATTGACATATGGTCGCAAAATTTAATGATGTGATTAACAACTCCAAGATTTCTTCCTGTTTTTGCTTGATGTTCTCTATAGTAATTCGTTATTAAAGTTGTTCGATTCTCTAAGAAATTCGGAACTGAGTGGTCTCCATATACATTATTTTTAAAACGTTGAGTTAATATTTCAATAGGATCTTCTATTGAATTAATTATATTATCATCAATAATTTGAGAATAATAATTAAATCCAATCCATGTATCAAAGAAAATTATGTTTCCACCTCCCTCTTCAATCAAATCTATTAAGTAGTCGTTAAAAAAAATGGAACATCCTGTTAATAAAACATCTTTTGAATTTTCTGAAGCTCCATTTATATCATTGTTAAAATTTTTATAGTATTCCTCTAATTCTGGTATTAATTCTGGACCGAATAACATTGCCTTTTGTAGAAGTTTTAGTTTTTTTGAACCTTTTATTGGTAGTTCATTAATCTTTTCAAGGATTTTTTTAAATCTATTATATTTTTTAATACTATCTAATAATACCTCCTTTTTAATAGTGTTTCCCTGAATTTCCTCTAACTGTTTAATTAAATTTGTTAACTCTAACTTAAAATATTTGAGACTATTCTTATTTTGTGTATAAGAAAGGTAAAAATCCAGTCTTTGAATATTAAAATATCTACTTATTATTTCTGAAGCGCATATATCGCTTACACAGTGATTTGATACAATGAAAAAATCTACTAAATCTAAAAATCTAAATTGATCGGGTTTTATTGAAAATAACCCAATACATGATTGTGCAAAAGCACAAGTAGATGGAGGTAAGAAATCATGACTAGCATCCATTAGATCATCATTTCCAGCAAAGATTAATCTTAATGGGATGAAACCAGCAGCATCAAACACTTCCTCGGGAATATTATCATGAGATATAAATGCTACAATTTTTTTCCCTTCTGCTTTCTTTTCTTTTAAAAAATCTGCGTAATTAGATAAAAGCTCTAAATTATCCATTTTAATTTTATATATCTTTGAATTATTAATCAAAAAAGAGTTAATTATTCATAAAATTTTTCATACTTATCTAAATCTTGAACGTTTAAAATAAATTGAAAAAAAATTAGTATTGTTCTTGGTCTTGAGCAATTAAAGCCGCTCCAATAGCTCCCGTCAGTTGAGCAGTACTTTTTCCGTTGAGTACTGGAATAACAATATCAAATCCTAACTCTTGCTCTAGAAAACTCTTAACTGCTACATTTTTAGCAACACCACCACAAAAAACTAAAAGAGGAGCAACTCCTATTCGCTTAGCCATACCAGCAACCCGTTTCGCAATTGATTTATGAATTCCAGCAGCAATATCCTCCTTATTTGTCCCCTTAGCAAAAAGAGATATGACTTCAGATTCTGCAAAAACAGTACAAGTTGAACTAATTGAAGCTGGATTTCGAGATTTAAGGGCTAATTCACCAATATCATTGATAGGAACTTCAAGAGCTCCTGCCATTACTTCTATAAAACGACCTGTTCCAGCCGCACATTTATCGTTCATTTGGAAATCAATAACACTTCCTGTTTTTTTTGAAATCACTATGGCTTTACTATCTTGGCCCCCTATATCTATGACAGAATGTGCTTCTGGAAAAAAATATTGGACTCCACGAGCATGTGCTGTGATTTCTGTAATACGATCATCCGCAAATGATACTGTATTCCTACCATATCCCGTACTCATTACATAAACATCATCCCTCTTTAAATTGTGTTGATCCAAAAGATCATTAAACATATTACTTCCTACTCGTTTAAAGTCAAAGGTTGATCGATCAACTCTGAAGTCTAATAATTTAGAGTCTTTTAACAGCACTACTTTAGTTTCTAATGAGCCAATATCGATTCCTACAAATGTTTTCATGGTTATTATTGCAATTTATTTATTATATAGGGTGAATGAAAATCAAAAGTTAAAATTTATCAAAATCTTTTAACTTAGTAGAAAGATAGAAATTAAAACTGTTACAAAGAAGGCAAAAGCCATCTGAATTATATTCTTGATAATGGATTCTTTTGATACTACTCCTAAAAAGATTCCCAGCAAAATTATACATATAAGGATTATTAAAAAGGATATTATGAAGGTTATTAAATTAGCATCTGGTACCCCTAAGAAAGGAATTAGAGGAATTAAACCCCCTAAAAATGGAGAGCCTCCATTTACACATGAAACAACTAAAGTTGCAAATTTTTCTGCTTTTTGTTGGAGAGTTCTAACATTCTTGTTCCTTTTTCTCAATCTGATTTTAAATTTAGAATCTATATCTTCCTTTATTTTGATCAACATTGCTTTCTCAATTTCTTTTAAATCCTCAGAATTCTCTTCGACTTCTATTTCTTCAATAACATCCAATACCATTGCTTTCTTTAATTCCTTTTTGATTTTCTTTTGCTCAGCTTTCTCTGAAAGATATGAACCAGTGAGACCTGAGATAAACATTGAAATAGAACTTCCAACCCCAGTTAAAATAACAAGATGGCTATCTATTGTTAATTGATCTTCCTTTAAAATAATGACAAAAAAGCCTAATAAAATTCCTAAAACTGTTAACATTCCATCGTAAAAATTATTTACAAAATAACGTCTAGCAATTGCCCATAAATTCGTAATCTTTGCGTATACTCTGATTTTTTCTAACATTTTATTTACAATTTAAACTAAAATCCATAACAGAATTTCTTATTTTTTATGTTCGAATTTTTTTACAATTAAAGAAATTTTTTTCAATTAAAATTTTAATACACCTTATTATATTAGAGACCAAGCAGTATCGAAATAATTAGAGTTACTACACCTGCAGTTATTAAATGTATAGCATATCTTAGACGGCCTCCTCCTGAAATTTGTCCTAAAAATATACCTAAATATATAAGCAAACCAGCTAATATGAGGTAAGAAAATATGAAATGCAGAAATGTTAAAGAAATCCCAAAGAAAAAAGGAATTAAAGGAAGAGAGCTTCCCAAAACTGGAGCAGCTCCATCTACTAAAGAGGCAACGATTGTTGCGAATTTCTCTGCTTTTTCTAATAATGTTTTAGGTTTTTTTTTATTGCCTTTTTTATATTTATTCTTTATATGTTTCAATTCCAGCTCTTCAATTTCTTCTTCAATATCTGCCATATCCTTCTTCATATCTAAAACTTTTTTTTTTCTTTCAGCTTCTTCAGAAAGAAATGCACCCCATAAACCACTAATCCCTATTGCTAGTGCTGTGGCAAATCCGGTTATGAGTACATCTTGGCTTTCAAATGTATAAGGTTCTGCTAAGAATATAATGAAAATCCCACTTATTATTCCTGCACAGGTTAAAGCACCATCAAATGCATTATTAAAAAATTTTCTTCTGGCAATGATTCCTAAATCAGACATTTTAGAATATTCTCTCCATTGCCGTAATTTCTCCTGAAATTTCATTAAGTTATTACTTCACCTTTCTATCTGCGTATTGAAACTAGAATCCCATTATTATCAATAAAATAATCTTATAAAAAAGATATATTCAATTCTTTTAGAATTTACTTATAAATAAAATTAAGAATATATTAAAATTTCTCTAAATACTATCTTTTTTATTGATTTAATTTTATAAATTTATTAGATTAAATTAAAAATTTAAATGGATTTTTCATGAATAAAATTAAAGAAGAAATCATATCAATGCTTATAGAGCATTCAAGGATTATTTATTCCGTCCTCAGTGATATGGGGGTTTTTTATAATAGATGGGCCGAAGATTATGAAAAACATAAACTATCGCTAGAAAAGAAAAAAAATAAGATGCAATTATCTGAAGAAGATGCAGATGCTATTAAAATTCAATTAATACAAAACTTTTCAGAATCAGGAGCAGGTTTAGGCAATTTTGTCACCTTAATTTTAAAAATGGACAATGTAATTAATTATCCATTAGAATTTGTGGATATGTTACCAAAAATTAAATTAACTCCTAAAATTGACCCTGAAATAACTAAACGGTATGAAAAATTAATAAATAAAACAATTGAAATGGCTGATATTTTAAAATCAACGATTAAAAACCTAAGAGATAACACAGATGTAGTATTCCAGAATACAACGAAGATTCATGAAATCGAAAATGAAATTGATAGAATATATAGGCAATTTCTTGAATATTTATATTCTAATGATGATTTAAACATAAGAACACTTTTACGATTAAGAGATAGTATTGTATTACTCGAACAACTTTGTGATAGAATGCATGACATTGCTGATGAGATAAGAGTTTTACTTTATCAATAATTATTTTTTCTTGGATTCAATTTATTCCTTTAATTCTTATAGCATATTATAAGAAAATTTATACGCAAGTTTTTATTATTCTTCTCTAATAAAATAATTTCATATAATAAATATAGGATGTAATATATATGAACGGTAAAAAAAAGTTTTACCTTTATCTCGCAATAGTACAAGTCATTTTGGTTCTAGTGTTTCTTTTAACGATTAATGGTCTTGTAGGAATTGTTCACGCACAAGCTGAGAATTTTGATTATTATAATTCTCCAACAACACCGATATTAGCAATTTCTGCAGCAATAGCAATATCTGTATCAGGATTAGCTGCAGCTCATGTCATAAAGACCGTAGGAACTGCAGCAATTTCAGCTATTTCAGAAAGAGAAGGGGCTTTTGGAAAAGTTGTAGTTATTGTAGCATTAGGTGAAGCTATTGCAATTTATGGTTTGATAATAGCAATATTATTAGTGTTTAATATACCAGCACCTCCATAAGGGTTAATATTTTATAAATTTTATTTTTGGTGAATTTTACGAGTGCTATCGAAGTTCCATCTTATGCATTTACTTTAATCAAGATTGGATTTTTAAAGCAACTTATAATGGATGATAATACACTCCAAAAGTTAGAAGAGATAACTGATATTAAACAATTTCTTGAATTTATAAGTATCTTCTATCCCAGACTTACTATTAAATCCCACACAGTTGAAGAAATTGAAAAATCTCTTTTTCATATTTATATTAAGCTAATTGGAAAAATAATTTATATCTGTCCGAGAACCATGAGAATCTTTTTAAGAAATTATTTAATGAAATATGAAATAATGAATATTAAACGTGTTATACTTGGAGCAATTCTGGGTGTGAATACTGCTGAAAAATCATTAATGGTGAATATGTTGGTTGAAAAATATTTAGGTAATACAGATTTCATGAAAGAGCTAATTGAAATTCCATCATTAGAAGAAATACAATTATACATGAAATCGACTATATATAATAAAGTAATTAGAGAAGGAATTCTATATTTTAGGAAAACAAATGAGATTTTTGTTTTAGAAGCCTTTTTAGACCAATTGTATTATAATAATATGAATGAAGAGATCAAATTTTTAACTCAAAAAGAAAAAGTAATGATCCTTCCATATGTAAAATATATTTCTGAGATCTACAATTTAAGGCTAATATACCGGGGAATTAAAAATAATATTGACAAAAATCTTCTATTGCAACTCATAAATGATAATTATTTATTTATGAATGATACAAAATTAAAGGAACTGATAAATTTAAAAGATAAAGATGAATATATTAAAGTTCTTACTCAATATTTAAGTAAAATAAAGGAATTAAAGACAGGTTCGATTGATTCTTCAATTGATCAAGAACATTTTATATGGTCAATAGAAAAATTATATTTAAATTATTACTTTAAGTCCTTAGAAGTTAAAAGTGTGGATATTGAATATCAAGCGATATATAAAATCTTGGAAGTTTTAATTAAAAAAGACAAGGAAATTCGCTTATTCATTCTGCCAAAATTAGTAAATATTATATATGAAAAATATAAGTTATTAAAATGAAAAGAGCTATAAAGAAAAAATAGTTAAATAAAAGTTGTTTAGGTATGGATATATTTAAATGGGTAAATGATATTGAAAATGTCTATGAAGATTTAATAAATAATGCAAAAGATTTTAACTTAAATGATATTGAAGGATTTAGGGAAGAGCAGAGAAAAGAATTTGAGAATTTTATTAATAAAAAAAATGAAATAATAAATAACGCTTTATTAAAACTATCTCAAGATGTAAAATCTGAAGTTAAAATGTTTCGAGATAAAATAGATAGAGCAATTAAGAAAATTGAAAAACAATTTCAAAAAAATATTCCAAATCTACAGAAATCAATAATAATTGAAGCCGGGTTAGATTTTTAATGTTAGATCAAAAAATTCACATTCTAGGTGAAGAAAATTTGGTAGTTTTGCTAGGTCTTTTAGGATTGGAAGGTACAATCATTACTTCGGAAGATAAATTCTTGGAAGAATTTAATAACCTAATAAAGAAACCTTCAATTGGTATGATTGTGATTGCCATGCCTCTAAATAATGAAAATATAAATTTTCTATTAAATTTTAAACTTAATAATAATGATCCCTTTATTTTTATCCTTCCAGATGTTTTTCAACCACATATCGATGAAGAAGGAAAAGTTATAGATAAAATATTAGAAGCAATCGGAGATATCGTGTTATCTTAAAGAGTTGATTTAAAATTTCAGAAGAAAAGGATTTAAAAAAGCAAATTGGAAATATAGGTCTTTACTTAATTGATAAGGCTCAAAAAGAAATAGATGAATTAAATAGACAAACACTTTTTCAAAAAGCAGAAATTAAAAAAAGGAATTTGGATAGAATTCAAGAACGAGCCCAAAAATTAAAAGAGCAGTTTATCGAAAATTATAATCAATTCCTTAATCAAACTTTATCTTCAACACTTTTAGAGGGAAAAGAAAAATTCCTGAATTCAAAAAATTCATTAATAAAATCCTTAAAAATGAGTCTCTTCAATCATATTAAAAAACTGATTGAAGATAACTATATGAATTATATATCATTTTTATTAAAGATCGCGAAAAGGATTGAAATCAATGCAAAACCATCTCAATCAATTGAATTAATCTTTAATTCAAAAGATTATAACTATTTTCTTGAGAATCCTGAAAAGTTTCAAGACCAATTCAGAAATACAATTGAAATAAATAAAGATCAAGAAGATTTCATTGGCGGATTTAAAATTTCATTAGGTAGCGGATTATTATCTTATGATTATACAATTGATAATTTAATAAATAAGAAATCTTCATTTATCCAGAGAGAAATGTCAAAAATAGTAAATGATTCAGAAATTAAAGAAATAGAAAATAACTTCAATATATTTATTCATAATCAAAAATCAAAAATCAGTGAATATCTAAAGCAATATGATCAAATCCAAATCTAACAACGACCCTGAACGCGGATATATTTCTGCAATAATGGGATCAATAATAAGGATCAAAGGATTGGAACGCCAAATTAAGCTCCACTATCTAATTAAAGTTACAAAATATAATCTTCTAGGAGAAGTCATCCAGATTTATTCTGATTATATCGTTGCTCAATGTTATGAAAATACAACTAATTTACGAATAAACGATGAGGTTATCAGTTTAGATGAACCCCTCTCTATGGAATTGGGACCTGGATTATTGGGGAAGATCTTCGATGGGATCCAAAGACCATTACAAAATGCTTTTGATGTTTATAGAGAAGGTGGATTACAACGAGGATTAGAAATTGAACCAATCTCAAGGAAACAAAAATGGCATTTTAAACCACAGAAAAAGATTAATGAGACAGTTTCTAGCGGTGCTGTAATAGGAACTGTTCAAGAAACACCTCGAATAGAACACAAATTACTGGTACCTCCATTTGTGACGGGAAAATTAGCTTTTATTGCTCAGGAAGGAGATTATACAGTTATAGATGAGATATATAGATTAAAAATAGGTAATAAAGAAAAATCGTTTTCAATGCTACAAAAATGGCCCGTAAATAAAGCCAGACCTTTCAAAGAAAGAAAAATGCCTAATGAACCTTTAATTACAGGTATTCGAGTGATAGATTTATTATTTCCGATTACAAAAGGAGGTACAATGGGTGTTCCAGGAGGATTTGGAACAGGTAAGACCGTTATTCAACAATCATTAGCTAAATGGTGTAATGCAGATATAATTGTTTTTGTCGGTTGTGGCGAGCGTGGAAACGAGATAGCTGACGTATTGGATCAATTTTCTGAATTAATAGATCCCCTAACGAAACGCCCTTTATTAGAACGTATAATTCTTATTGCAAACACTTCAAATATGCCTATATCTGCACGTGAAGCTAGTATTTTTTCAGGAGTAACAATAGGAGAATATTATCGAGATATGGGATATGATGTAGCTGTTCTAGCTGATAGTACCTCAAGATGGGCTGAATCTCTCAGAGAGATTTCTGGATTGTTGGAAGAAATGCCCGCAGAGGAAGGATATCCTGCCTATTTGCCTTCTAAACTTTCAAGTTTCTATGAGAGAGCAGGTATTGTTGAATTATTAGGGACTGATAATAAAGGAAAAGAAAATATTGGATCTATCACTATTATTGGTTCTGTTTCCCCCCCAGCGGGAGATTTTAGCGAACCTGTTACCGCTACAACTAAAAATTTTGTTCAAGGTATATGGTCTTTAGATGCTGGACTCGCATATTCAAAGCATTATCCTGCAATTAATTGGTTAAATTCTTACTCTAACTATCCAGAATATATTTCTGAATGGTGGTTTGAAAGAGATTTTGATTGGGTCGAAATAGATATTGATTGGTTTGAATGTCGAAAAGAAGTAAATGAAATTCTCTCTAAAGATAATGAATTAAAGTATATAACTCAACTTGTAGGTGAAGAAAACCTACCAGAAGACCAGAGACTTATTATCTTCATTGCTCAATTAATTAAAAATGGTTTTTTAATTCAAAACGCTTTCGATGATATTGATAATTATACTAGTATCAAGAAATTATTAGGATCTATAAAAATTATTCTTTTAGTATATAAAGAAAGCATGGAACTTATTAAAGAGGGATTTTATATTGAAGAGATTAAGACTCTTAGAGTAATGAGCGAAATCTTAAGAATTAATCGTACTATTCCTAATGAAGATTTTGATAAATTAGAAAATATAAAAAATAAACTATTGAATCAAATAGAGGAATTAAAATTAACTCGGAGTGTATATGGTAAAAGATGAGTGTAATTTATAAAAAGATTCAGCAGATTATTGGACCACTTTTATTTTTAAAAAATGAGCATAGTGCTCAATACGGTGAAATAGTTCGAATAAAAACGGAGGATGATAATGTTCGAACAGGACAGATAATTAAAATGACCGAAGATGTAATTATAGTTGAAGTTTTCGAAGATACTTCTGGATTATCCTCAGAAAATGCTGAAATCACATTTACAGAAGACACGTTTAAAATAAACATTTCAAAAGATATGTTTGGACAAACTTTCAATTCACTAGGGCATCCAATTGATATTAGGACAAAAAATGTTTTAGATTCAGATATATTAACTGATGTTCAAAGAGACATTAATGGGACTCCTATTAATCCTTTTGCTAGAGAATATCCTGTAGACATTATACAAACAGGTATCTCTGTAAT
Source organism: Promethearchaeota archaeon (assembly GCA_048941185.1). GTDB lineage: Archaea > Asgardarchaeota > Lokiarchaeia > Sigyniarchaeales > SOKP01 > Loki-b32. The sequence continues at coordinate 1,206 of JBHLNW010000095.1, read as the reverse complement.
TGATGGTCTATTTACCCTTATTAGAGGACAAAAACTTCCTATTTTTAGCGGGCAAGGATTACCGCATAATAAATTAGCGGCTCAAATAGCAACTCAAGCAAAAGTTTTGTCAGAAGAACCTTTTGTAATTATATTTTGTGGAATTGGTATAATCCAAGATGAAGCAATATATTTCTTAAAAAGATTTCAAGAAAGTGGAAAGCTTCAAAATATTATCTCTTTCATTAATTTTGCTGATGATCCAATTATTGAAAGATTAATAATTCCTAGAGTTGCCTTAACTACTGCTGAATATTATGCTTTTGAGAAAGATATGCATGTTTTAATAATTTTAATTGATATGACGAATTATGCCGAAGCTTTACGAGAACTTAGTTCTGCTAAAGAAGAAATTCCTAGTAGAAAAGGATATCCTGGTTATATATATTCAGACTTTGCTTCAATTTATGAGAGGACGGGAAAAATTAAGGGAAAAAAAGGCACAATAACCCAGATTCCAATTCTTACAATGCCAAATGATGACATTTCTCATCCTATACCCGATACTACTGGCTATATTACCGAAGGACAATTGGTTCTTAGCCGTGGGTTACAAAAAAAAGATGTCTATCCTCCTTTTGAAGTGTTAGCTTCAATATCAAGATTAATGAAGGATGCTATTGGGAAAGATAAGACTAGGGAAGATCATGCAGATGTTAGTTCTCAATTATTAGCTTCATATTCAAGCTATCTTGAAGTTAAAGATTTAATATCTATTGTAGGGGAAGATGGTTTAAATAACGATCAAAGAAATCTATTAAAGTATGGTGTTGATTTTGAACAAAAATTTCTTAATCAAAAATCAACTGAAAGTAGAGATTTTGACCAAACACTAAATCGTGCTTGGGAGACTCTTTCCCATTTAAACAAAGACCAATTAATTAGAATTCATCCTAAATATATTGACAAATACCATAAACCACAGTTGTAAATTATGAGTTTTAGAGAGATTAAACCTACAAAAACAAATTTACTTAATTTAAAAAGAAGACTAGATTTTGCAATTAAAGGGCAAAATTTTTTAGAAATTAGACGTGAACAACTCATTCTTCAAATTAAAAAATTATGGATGGATTATAATTCTAAAAGAAAAGAACTTCTTAAATTATTCAAAGGATCTATTAACACTTTAACTAAAACCTATGAAGAAATGGGCAAAAATGAAGT
>JBHLNW010000094.1:2390-13162 GCA_048941185.1 Promethearchaeota archaeon | reverse complement strand
GAAAAAGAATTGCCAAATTCAATCTCGATTAAGGAAGCAATTCACAAATTTGGGTTAAAAGAATATGATGTTTTGATGTTATGGAGTAAAGTGATTGGAGGATATTATTAATTTTATTAATCAGACTTTAGAGATTATTTATTTCATCTAAAATAGCTAAAGTCCGTTCTGCGTCTTTTTCATAACCACTTTTTTTGTATATTTTAACAGCTTTTTTAATCAAATCTTTTATTTTTGGATAATATTCCGCTTTATAATAATTATGATTATTAGATTTATCTAATACTAATCCTAATTTTAAAGCTTTACAATATATTGAATTTCCTAAAACTAATAATTTCAATTTCTTATCAGATAGGCACTCGATTGCTTGATTATAAAATTTCACAGTTTCTGAGAATTTTTGAGGTTCTTTATATTCTTCAGCAAGTTCTATAGCCTCCCACGCTTTACATAAATAATGTAAAGCTACAAATTCTTCTTTTGCTTGTTCAGAGTTAAGTAATTTGAATTTTAAGGCAGCAATTGAAAACTTCTTAGAGGCAGTATAATGATTTTCTTGTTTCTCTAATAATCTTGCTTCTTCTATATCAGACCAAATCTCTTCATATTTAACTTTTTCATTTGAAAAAATTAAATGATTTTTCTCTTTTTTTTCTATAATAGAAATTTGTAAAATATCTTTAATTATATCAGATATTCGATGTATGGAGTCTTTATGAATCGCAGAAAAACCATAAGTTTTTTCCTTTAATAGATTTTCAATTTTTTCTACAGAACTATTTATAAAAAATCTATCTTGAAAATTAGCAATAATGTAAATATCAATTTTTTTTACTTTAGATTTTAATTCTAATAATAATTCTTGAGTATCTTCTATATTCCTATCAGTCGAATCTGTAACGATGCATATAATATCAATAGATTGTAATAATTTCTGGTAGGAACCAAAATTATTCATTAATTCTTTTAAATCTATTTCTTTTAAAATGCACTGCTCTATATTTTTTAGAATAGGAATATCAATTGGTTTTTGGAAAATCTCATTTAAATTATCATCTAATTCTAAAATAATTTCACCTGGAAATAAATTCAGTATTGTTGTTTTACCTACTCTACTTGTTCCAGTAAGCAGTATATTACAAGGATTCAACATGAATGGTACTAATATTTACATATATGTAATTAATTTAATTATAGTTAGACATATTAATTAAAATAATTAAAAATTACATATCGAAAAATTTGAGTAAAACAAGCTGAATGATAGAAATATAAAGAAAAAATTAAGTAATCATGATTTAAAGCTCTTAAAAACAAAAATAAAAAAAAATTCCAGTACACAAACCTCCAAATGATAAAGTTTTGCCCTTTACTCTAGAAGATAATAATAGTGAGAATGAATAAAAGAACCAATCATAAAATAGTAAAAAATAGCTTTACATTCTAATTGTAGAGTAACGTTCTCTAATTTTTAGATAAATTATTAATCCTATAAAAAGGGGGATTAACCAAATCACTATAATCCAAGCAAAGCTATTCATATCTCTTTTTTTAGCATCTTTATAGACCCATATTGTTATAAGTGATAAAATAAAAAAGGGGATTGTTAAAAAAATTATTAGAAGTAATATCAATATTTCAATCATTAATTTCTCCAACAATATTTTATTTTTTTTTCTATATTATTTTTATTTATTGATATTTAAGGGGCTCGATTCATCAAATGGAGTATCACAAACCCAACACGCGTTTTCTAAATTGGTTAAGGCTTCTGAACATTTTATACAATACATTGCTTTACATTTTGGACAAATATAATTTAAACGTGAAACCTTACTTTTACAAACTAAACATAATTGTCTTTTTCTATATAATTCAATTTCTTCGATTGTAATTGTTGAGGGCTTTGTAAAGGTTTTTATAAAATCAGGGAGAACATCTTTATCCACCAGCGTTGAAGCTGGTGAAACTCGAATCCTCTTAGTTATATTAACTATTACATAGAAAATTGCTACAATTAGTAAAATTGCCGAAATCCAAATTATAATTTGACTGATAATGTTTAATGAAAAATTGGTAAAAAATGTTAAACCTAAAAACGCTAAAATACTGGTAATTGAAATTAAGATTAGCCAGTTAGCTAGACGCCTAGAAAAAAATTCAAGATCTATAATTAGTGGAAAAATTGTGATTATAGCTCCTATTATAATAAAAACTGATGGTATTGCAGGATAGATTAGATTCAATTCTTTTATTTTTATCGTTTCAAAAACCCATCCTATTAATATCATTACAAATCCAATTGTTACTACTGAAGAAATTATTTGAAATTCTTTTACTGATTTTATAGAAAACCAAATAAACATAATGGTTAAAAATATTATGCTAATAAGAACATAAGCAAATAAATATAAATAAAAGTAAAGAAGAATATATTTTCCAGTATCATAAGTTTGAATAATTATGCTTAAATCACCTGTATAAGTTCCTTCTAAATAATAATCGGAAAAATAAAAGAATGTACGTATTAAAGCTATGCTAAACCAAAAACTAGCAAATCCATACATTGCAATTTTTTCATGGAAAATTTCCTTTTTATAACCATGGTAGGAATAGTATAAGCTGGTAAAAGTCAATATTATTATTGCTACACTAGAAAAAAAACGCTCAAAAGGGTCAAAAGTAATAAAAAGAATTGTTTGGTCTCATCTCGAACAATAATTTGCTTTAATTATAACTTCTCATGTATATATAAAAAATTACTTTTCTTCTAATTTTGAATTGCTATTGTTATTGATAATTTTATAATAGACTATATTATCTACAGGAGGCTTTTTTTCCTCAATTTCTTGATCTTCAATCTTTATGATTCGAGGATGTGATTCTGGAAATTGGGATCCATTTTTTTTTTTTTCCATAGAAACACATTTGTTTTAAAAATTAAATTAGATTTCTTTCTTAGAACTTTTTCGACTGATTATTTTAAATAATTACTCAAACTATTATTAAATTAATTATTTATTGATTAAAAATCAAAATAATCAGTTATTTCAAAAGTATTAATATTATTATCTAAAAGATGACTGTTAAGGAAAAAGATCATTTTGGGTAAATAAAAAGAGAAAATGAAAATTCAAGAAGATTTTATTTTTCCAATATACATTTATGAGGATACAATTGAAGAAATTAAAATATTATGCAAAAGTTCAAGATTAGAGATTTTTGGTTATCTAATAGGGAATATCTTAAAATGGAATGAGAAAATTTACACTTTTATAGAGGAATCACTTTTTCTATTCGGAGCAATATATAGTGATAAGACTTTTACTTCCCAAATAGAAGGAACTGCTGGATTATACCAGAAAAAATTTCAAAGAATTAAGAAAAAACGAAGGAATGAAAATTTAAGAATTATAGGGTGGTGGCATTCGCATCCAAATTTAGGGTGTTTTTTGTCTTCTACAGATTTACTAACACAAAAGTATTTTTTTCCCCATGAATATCAAGTTGCTCTTGTTATAGATCCCATTCGAAATGAATTTGAATTTTTTTCAATTGATCATAATGTTAAAAAAGGTTATAAACCATTGAGTTATGCTGTTTTAAAAAATATTAGTTAAGTTAAAAAATGTCAGAAAAAAAAGAAGAATTTAAAGATTTAACTGTGTATGGGATTAATTCTATAGATTCAGATATATTTGATCGCCAAAAAAGGATAAAGGGATGGGATCAAAGTAAGATTTCTAGGGCAACAGTCATGGTAATTGGTGCAGGTGCTACAGGGAATGAAGTTATTAAAAACCTTGTGTTAGTTGGAATAGGTAAAATAATTTTAGTTGATTATGATTACATAGAACCCTCAAACTTGAATCGATGTATTTTATTCAATGTGGAAAATACTCAACAGAAAAGATACAAAGTTGATGTAATAAAAGATGCATGTAAAATATTAAATCCAAATCTAGAAATTTTAACTGTTAAAAAAGATTTGAATAATATAGATAAAACATTATATCAAAAAGCTAATGTTATCTGTTCATGTGTAGATAATATTGAAGCGAGATTAGAGGCGAATAATTATGCAATTTATTTTGAAATACCTTTTGTAGATTCAGGGATTGAGGATTTCTTTGGAAGTGTTCAATCAGTTTATTCTGGAGTAAAAGATGCGGCTTGTCTTCAATGCAATGTTTCTGAAATGGATATAGATATTATGTGGAAAAAATTTTCTTGTACTGGAGAAGAAATTGATAATGAAAACGGTGAAACTATGGGAATAACACCGGCTATAATAACCACCACCTCAATTATCGGTGGATTACAATCGCAACAAGTACTGAAATTTCTATTAGGAATAGATTATTTTAAAGAAAAAAAGAAATGGAATCCTTATATTGGATCCCCCTTGATTGGAAAACAATTAAATTATAATGGTCTTTTGAACAAATTTGAAGTTATAGAGAAATTAAAAAATCCAGAATGTTGGACATGTTCATATAAAAAATAAAAAACCTTAAAATAGTAAAAAAAATAAATTTTGGGTGAAAATTTTTGCCAGAACTTCCTTATGAAATATGGAAAGACAGAATTAATAATGAGATTAATAGCATAAAAAATTTAGACCTTATTGAAGAAAATTCAATTAAAGTGAATAGTAACGGAGTCGATTTAATTTTAAAGATTTCTGCTTTAGGCTTTGTTAAGGAACGAGGAAATATGGTGCCAAAAAGATCTCACCGTATATTTCTAAAAATAAATCGTTCTTTTCCATATCCTGGTGGTATAGATTTCTCATGGTTGTCAAATATATATCATCCTAATATCCATCCTGTGGAATTATCTTTTACAAGTAGTTCAGGAACAGGTTATATTTGTTTAAATATTTTAAAAAAATGGTCTCGATTATCTGACTTAGTAACAACAATTAGAGCATTGAAAATATTAGTAGAAAATCCTAATCCTTACGATCCTCTTGAATATCCCGAATGTATAGATGCAGCAACATTTTTTAAAAAACAAAATATTGAGGAATTGAAGAAAAAATTTTCCACTGATGAGGAATATAAAGATTCAGAGAATAATGAGGCTGAAGATATTGTAATAATAGATGATGAAGAAAATTAGAAAAATTTGGAGTATTTTATTTGAAAGAAATCAATAGAATAGGAGGGATAATAGTTCTGGTATAATATGTCTCAGAACGTTAACCTCCATTTCTATTTTTTTATTAACAATTTCAACCCTCAGTTAAATCTCCCTTTCTTCTATTCAATGAATTTTTATAATTAGGCTTATTGATAATAATCCCAAAATTTTATTTTTAGATTTAGCTTCGGAAGGATGCATAAAGTTCGAAGTATTGCATAAAATAAATCAGTCTATCTCTTTATCGAATTTTAATATTTGAACCACAATATTCTAAATATATTGGATAAGAAATTTAATAATGATTAAAAAAAGACTTATAAACTTATTAAAGAAAAAAAAAGAAATAGAATAAGAGGAAAAGGTTTTTACTAATCCTCTATCTTCTATTGTTTCAATGTAAATATATGGAAATGAAAAAATTTTTGTTAAAATTTAGGGAAAGATTTAAGAAGTTCCCTCTTTTGTTCCAATGCTTCTTGTATTTCTGGTCCAGGAGAGTTACCTTGCATATTATTCATTCCAACTATGATATTATTGTAACCATTGATATCCAATACGTTCGTCTTTGTAGATCCACCGACAATTATACATTCACTCGCCCAAAGCAAAACAATATGAGCCCACGAGACATCGACATTTTGAACATTATTACCAAGCAGTAAATTATTAACGGCTGCATAACATGTGATACCATAATCTGCTGTACCACGAATGATGTTATTAAGTATAGAAGCATCTTGCACCATAGTTGTCCAAATTCCGCCCCAGAATGTATCACATATAATTTTATTATTAAAGACAACTGCTTTGAGTGCTCCTCCCGTATAATCCTCTAAGCAGATACCATCTGCCATAATTGATGGTTGTATAGTGTTATGAGTTATAAGCCACTGGCAAGGGGATGGAGCAAATTGCATCGCCCAAATACCAGCATAGGCATTTGCTTCGATATCATTACGAGAAATCTCAAATTTTGAATTAACATTATCCGCATTAATTATTCCAATAGCACCTCCTCTAATTGAGTTTGATTTAATTGCTAATTCACAGTTCATTAATCCCCATGCTGTAATACCCAACCATAGCGAATTGAATTCACAATTAGTAATAATATGTTTTCCACTTGTAGTTAGACCTCCTCCATATTCAACTCCGACTCTAACATTATAGCTTTTTACCGAAAAAAGAGGATGCCAAGGATCATAAAGAGCTGTCCCATCATGACCAATAAATTTAACATTTTCAATTCGGGAATTTATGCCTCCTGTTATCAAGATAACTGATAATAAATCGTACCACCAGCCATCGGGTGGTGGTGGTCCCCATTGTTCAGCGGGCTCATAAGGTGTAGTGTCAAAGGTTAAATCTGAGATATGTACATTGCCTCCTAAGAATGTAATTAAGTGAGTACTACCCATAGTGGTAGAGACTCCTGGAGCTTCAGGATCCAATCCTCTAAGGACATCAATTTTAGTAACACCCTTACTTGCCCCCTTAAATGTACCGTAAAAATTTTCAACTAAAATTTCATTCATATAGAATTGTCCTGAAGTTAACTGAACTGTGCTTCCAGGACCTGCTGCAATTGCTGCATCAAATGCGTCTTGAATGTATGCAGTATCATCTCCACCTGATGGAGATACTACAAAAGTAGGTTTATTAGCGCGTACTGCTCCGATTATTAAAGTAAATGATCCTAATATTATTGCCAAGGTTAAAACTCCGAATAACAATCTTGATTTTGTTTTCACTTTTATTCTATCCATTTTTCTTACCTCTATTTTAATTCACTTTTTTTTAGAAAGGTTGAATTTTGTCTTTCAACCTCTTTTTATTAGATTTCAGTTATTGATATCGATCTCGCAATTTTATTTTTAGATTTAGCTTCGGAATATTGGATGAAGGTCGAAGTTTAACAAAATAAGGTTTAATAAATAGTAGCAATTTGAAATGCATTATATCTTATGAGAATAGCATTTATTAGACTAACTCTCAGTTTTTATTAAAATAAAAAAAAAAGAGATTTATTGCCTTTAATGTCATAATTTCAAATCTCTTCTTTTGTATAATTAATTCTTTTTCTTTAATTTGTATCTAATCAACAATACTCCAAATCCTAATATAGCCCCGAATAGTAAAAAATAACTGTATCCTGGAATTCCTTGATCAACGGAAACACTTACAAAATCAAATTTTTCCCAAGCTGTGGAATGTTTATTTGTACCATTTACTAAAAAACCCCTCTCTTTTTCGTACCATACTTCGCTCCCGAATTCGTCTTCTAACACCCATACTTCAATCGTTCCATGCATCGCTTCACCTGTTACATTATAGAGAGTATCACCGTCTCCTGTATTCATTTCCTTCATTACATTGAAAATAATAATTTGATCATTCAGTACGATATCAGTGTAAATCCAAGCCCAATTATGAGAATCATTTTCGGGCCCCCAATTTTGCATGTTTGATACAATATTAGTACTTATATTAACATCCCACGAACCTGTATCATCAAAAGGGCTTCCCCATCTCCATTTTACATGAAAAATATTCTCTGAAGTCTTAGTGAAAGTAAGTGTAGTAGGAATTTCTTCTGGATATATTGAGAGACTATGGAGATGGTTAATATGTAAACCACTCTGTATTCCGATTTCATTAGAATAGCTAATTGGGAGAAAATATGGAAAGAATATTGTAAAAATAATGATAAACAATAACGTTTTTGATAAATTAGTTTTTCTCATTTTTGCCAAACCATTTTTAATCAAATTTATATTATAAATTAATTTTTCTGTCAACTAATATTTAGATTCACCTTCGAAATATTAGTCAAAGTGCGAAGTCTATTAAATGACAAATTAAAGTAGGAAATTTAAGAGATTTTAAAATATAAGTATAGAGAGCTTTTTTTAAAAAGAAATATAAACATATTTTGCATATTTTTAAATGAACAATTTAAAGAGAAGTTAACATTATATATAAGGAATAATTTTATTTGAAGAATAAGAGATCCATGGTGATTCCAAGAAATTTGTGCTAAGAAACTAAATTATCCTCCACAGGACATTATTACTCCTTCAGGGATCGAAAAGAAGGATTTTGAATATATCATTTTGTGGATGTTAAACAATAATGAAGAATGTAATTGGTCTGATTTCTTGGAAAAACCCTTAGAATTTAGCCTTGCTACATTATCCAAGTATATGAATCAATTAATGACAAACGAGTTTGTAGAAAAAAAAGAGAAAGGACTTTATAAAATTACTCCTGAAGGACGAAAAAGATATTTTGATTTAAGATTTAAGGATTCTTTTGATAGAAAATTAAGATATCCGCCTGAAATAATCCTAAATAAACGAAATTATGCCCATATAATCCTTTGGACGCTTAATAATAATGAATATTGCAAATGGAAAGATTTTCTTGAAAAACCACTTTTAATCAATAACAATTCCCTTTCAAAAAATCTAAAATTTCTATTAGAAAAGGATTATGTAAAAACTGAAAGTAATGAATATCGAGTTACTAAGACTGGTCAGACTCAATATTCAAAAATACTAAAAAAATATGATTTAGATTATCAAACAATTCTAAAGGAAGAAATTAAAAGAATCGAGGATATCAAAGAAAAAACAAAGGAATTCCTTGAGAAATATGAAATTGATAATGATGAAGTTAAAATCATATTTCTAGATTTAATTAATCATCTAGATTATTCAAAAGCTGAAAAGTTATTATCTTCCGAGGAAGACTATTACAAAATTCTATTATTTTTTTCCATTAATCATCCAACAATGTATCCAAATTTTATATCACTTGAGGAATTTTCTCTTAAATTTAATATCAAAATTACTACACTAAATTTTTTTATTCAGAAAATTGTGGAAGAAAACTTATATGAGTTACAATTCTTTAATTTAAGATTTAATGAAAATGGCAATTATTATTTCCGAGTAGATGAAAAATTTGAGAAGATGTTAAATTTAATTGTCGATGAAAACATCCTAAGATTTAGTTTTCTTCATAAACTAGAATCCAATATTCCAAAAGACGAAAAAGATCGACAAACTATAATTTTAGTTGAAAATATTATAGATGACATCTATAATAAAATGTTCGATATGAGAATGAAGCCATATATAATAAAATTTCTCCCAGAATATATCCAATATTTATATACTCATTTTAAGAAAAAAGATTATTCTAATGGTATAATAGAAACATTCAAGGGTGTGGCATATGAAAATATGATTAGTCTAAATTTGAAAGATTATCAAAAAAATATACTAAAGAAGGGATTAATGTCAACTCTTTTGACTGGCTTTCCAAAATATATGATTTTAGATGAAATAAGGAAAAAATGGAAATTTTCATAAACCAAGTTCACACTTTTAGCATTATTCCGAAGTTAAATCTTTAAATAGTATCTTGAACATATTATATTTTGGAAACAATCTAATTATAAAAGAAGTTGAAATAATGAAAAGATCAAATACCAAAAAATCTATTTTGTTTATTGTTATATTTTCAATGTTTTTTTCTTATTTTCTTGCGATTGGCTATTCTAATGTAGTGGGAATACCTGAGGGCTTCCAACTTAAACAAATTATGAGTCTGAAACAAGTTCCAGAACCCTTTCCATCTACATACACATTCACTTACACCTCAAGTGATCTTCTTCATATAGAAAATTATTTGGGAGGTATTATTGACGATACAGGTTCATGGGATGTCAATACAACCACTAGAATTGTATCAAACACACTGAATTTTGGTCCATCGATTGGTGATCATTCAGTGTTTTGGATTTACACTGACGTTGCCCTTAATGATCAAATAGTGATGTGTAATCTTTGGTTGGACGCTCATACTGGAAGTGGTGATACTGGATTTAATATTACAGGTGAAGCAATGCATGGCACGATGGAGGTCTGGATATTAGAAGACGAGTTCGGGAGTGAAGTATGGTATGAAAAAGAGCGAGGATTTATGGTAAATGGCACACTTCAACACTCCGGAGATTATAATAAATATGAGTTTGTAAGTGCTAGTGTTCCCAGTACCCCCGCTGTTCCGGTATATAATTGCGTTTTGATAATTACCGTCATTGCTATTGTAACGATTATGATAATAAAGAAGCAGAATGCCAAAAAGTAAATTATAAATTCGTTTTTTTCTTGTTTAATTCTTAATATAATAAATTTTTAAATTCGATAGGATATTTTCTCACTTCGAACTTTAGAGAATATTCCGAAGTAAAATCTAAAAATGCCTAGGAAGCGATGATTTAATTAATAATAGTTAAAACATTATTAGTACTATTTTAATAAAGGTTTGAAATAATCAAAAAATTTGACCATAAAATGATAATTTCTGTTGAAGATACGAGAGGTGGCAAAGTAATAAAATTAGACGTTAATACGAAGCATTTAGTTGAAAGTATAATAACAATTGTTGTTAGGCATATGAATATAATAACTTCGGAACAACGTTCTTTCGCTTTAATTTACAAAGGAAAAGAATTACCTAATTCAATAACAATTGGAGATGTAATTCAAAATTATGGGTTAAAAGAAAATGATAAACTTGAACTATGGGCAAAGGTAATAGGAGGTTAATTG
>JBHLNW010000094.1:0-2290 GCA_048941185.1 Promethearchaeota archaeon | reverse complement strand
TTATTCTTTCTTGAGAATCTTTTTGAATAGCAGAGAATCCAAAAGTTTTTTCTTTTGTTAATTCTTCAATTTTATCCACCTCTAGGGCTACATCTTTCCTATCTTGAAAATTTGCAATTATATAATAATTAACGTTTTGTACCTGTTCTTTTAGATTAGATAATAGATTTTTGGTATTTTCTATATTACTCTTAACTGAATTTGATACTATGCAAACAATGTCAATAGATTCTAATAAGTCTTTAAATAAATTAAGATTATTTATTAATTCTTTTGAATCAATAACTCTTAAGATACAATTTTCAACATTTTCTAATTTAAAAACATCAATAGATTTTTTTGGAATTTCGTTTAAATTTAAGTCTATTTCTAGAATAGTCTCACCGGGGAATAACTTTAATATTGTTAACTTTCCTACTCCTTTTTCTCCAGTTAAAAGAATTTGAACTTGAATTAGTATACCACCAAGAAGGCTTTTGTTTTTTATATTTATATTTAATTTATTTATACATATTAATATTAATTAAGATATTAGTATTGAATTGTAAAGCAAATTCTCTATTCTCATACGACTTAAAAAAAGAAATTTTCAGTTATTCTCTACTTTTCAGGTATAATAGAAACCCTAATAAAAAAGGAATTAACCATACAATTAGAATCCAAAAAAAAACTTTTAAATCCCTTTTTTTGGCATCTTTGTATACCCAAATCGATATTAAGATTGAAGTAAGAAATATTATTACTAGAAAGATAATCAGAATTAAAAAAATAAACTCAATCATTCATCTCACTTTTTATACTTAGGTGCTATTTCTTCTTTTTATTTATAATTTTATTCAATATTTTTTGTAGATTTAAACTTAGTAAAAGGGGTTTCACATCCCCAACAATGGTTTTCTAATTTAGTTAGTGCTTCAAGACAATTAAAACAATACCACGCTTCACATTTTGGACAAACATAAGTTAAACCCGAAATTTTATTTTTACAAACTAAACAATATCCTTTCTCTCTACTATATTTAACATCTTCTACACTAAATTTTAGGGGTTTTGTAAGGATTTTTAAAGTGTCTTGGAGCTCTTCTTTTTTAGAGATAGGTTCTCTTTTTCTTGTATAGAAATAAACTATATAACTTATGAGTAAAATCAGCACAAAGACTCCTACCCAGATTATAATTAAAAATAAATCTATTAGTTGGAGATTAAAGAATAGTGTTGATCCTATAAATATCGAAAGTAAACATAGCATTATTAAAATAAACAGCTTCACAATTCTTCTAGAGAAAAACTCAAAATGACTTATTAGTGGAGAAATAGCAAATAAAACTCCTATTATGATAAACAATGGACTTAAACCAGGGACATAAATAGTTGAATTTTTTAAGAAAATTGATTCAAAAATCAACCCGATTAATAATATGACAAATCCTATTGTCAAAACCGAGGAGATAACTTGAGACTCACGCTTCGATTTGAAAGAAGACCAAATAAATAAGATTATTATCATAAGAGTATTGATAAAAGTGTAACTATATAGAAATAAGTAGAAATATAGAAAAAGATAATTTATAACTTCATAAGACAGTATAATAACGCTTAAATTACCTAAATAAATTCCTTCTAAAATATAATCAATAATAAAAAAGAATAATCGAGTTAAAGCAATAAAAAGCCAAAATAATCCAAATCCAACCATTAGGACTCTTTCATTTTTATCAGCTTTTTTAAATCCTTTAGAAAAGTAAAAAATACTGCAGACAAATAATATAAAGATCGCCATACTTGACAGAAAACGCTCTAAAGGATCGAATGTCATGAGATTTACAAAACTGAGTTGATCAACACTTATCAATTAAGAGATTTCATTATTAATAAATTATAATGTTTCTAATTAATTATATTCAAAGTTATTTTTCATCTTTTGTAAATAATTTAAATATAAGACTATCTGTCTAAATACTTAAAGCAACTTTTATTCTTTCAAGTCATTAAAGATGGAGAGAAAACTTAAAACCATATTGATTATTAACCTTATCTTTATATTTACGATAGTAAGTATTCCGAGTTTTGTCATTTTTGCGGAATTTTCTAACTTTAGTCGGATTGATAAATCTCTTACATATACATATTCAACAACTACACCACCAATTGATCAAAAATTGAATTTAAATATTGATGTGGGTATAATTGATATTAAATATACTACTCAACCAGTTGATTATCTTATAAGAATAGATGTAGACATTGAATTAGCGGGTCCAAACCTAAATGGAAAATCATATTTAGATTT